>JBDRDQ010000136.1:0-5353 GCA_043820695.1 Gemmatimonadota bacterium
CCCGCGCCGTGAACCTCTCGATGTACTGCTCCTGCTGCTCGGAGAGGTTGGCCGGATCCACCGGTTCGTACTCCAGGGACCCTGGCGACGTCTTCATAGCCGTCGTGCCGACGTTGTTGGCCTTGCAGGCCGCAATGATCCGGTCCCCTTCCTCATGGTTCATGAAGTTGTAGACCAGGAGCATCATGTCGAACCGGCCGTCCTCTGCCGCCGCGCTCAAGAGGTCACCCATGCTCGGTTGAGCCGCCGAGCCCGGCCCATGATAAGACAACCCTCTGAACCGAACGCGGCCCTCCGCCTTCATTTGGTCCATGGCGGCATGGAACCCCGGGTGTTTCAGTGTCTCGAAGGATGAGGGGCCGTGCATGGAGAAGGAATCGACATAGTCGGTATTGAGCCGATCGAGGCACTGACGGACCTTCCTGATGACGGCTTCCGTGTCGTCCCCCTCTCCC
This sequence comes from Gemmatimonadota bacterium, assembly GCA_043820695.1. GTDB lineage: Bacteria > Gemmatimonadota > Gemmatimonadetes > Longimicrobiales > Gaopeijiaceae > JABDNZ01. The sequence continues at coordinate 456 of JBDRDQ010000136.1, forward strand.
ACCCGGGCCTTGGTGGCGATGAAGATCTTGTCCCTCTCCATGTGCTGCATGGCTTCGCCGATGGCCCGTTCCGCAGCCCCGTTCCCATAACCCTCCGCCGTGTCGAAGTAGTTGATGCCCTTGTCATAGGCGTACCGCACCACCGCGGTCTCCCTGAGGGGGACACTACCCATACCCACGTCGGACACCTGAAAGCCGGTCCGGCCCAGCGTGCGGTAGGCTTGGATCTTGGCCTCTTGCCTGGGCTGGTATGGGAATAGACGCGGCGGACCAACGGGTGGGGGCGTGGCGGCACCTGCGTGGATGGGCGCGCCCCCAAGAGCTGCTCCGCCCGCCAGAGCGGCGCCCCCTACTCTCACGAAGTTCCTCCTCGATATCCCGCTTTGCCGGTCGTCAGCCTGGTGATCCTTGCTCATGGCATGGCTCCTGAGAGGGCAGCTGTCTTCCACACCGGGGGTGTGGAACTTGGGCATTATACTGCTGGCTGAGGGTTTTCGCCTCCAGGGGCCCCACGGATTCCGGCCGTCTCTGCCCATCCCCCGTCCATCGGCCCTAGGCCAGAGTCAGCTTCTGGTGAGCCCGGGTCAGAAGAGTCCTCACCGGGACGCCGTGAGGGCAGGCCGCCTCGCAATGCCCTTCACATTCAAAGCAGGGCTCCGCCCGGGTTCCGGAAAGTGCCGCGTACTTCTGAATTGCCTGTTTTTCACGGCTTTGCACGTCAAAGTAGTGGCCGTACCGTGAAATCATGTTGATCGGGACCTGGTAGAGGCAGAATGGTTCGCAGATGCCACAGGCGTGCCGGCAGTAGTACCGCCCCAGGAGGCTCTCATAGCTGGCTAGCATGGGGGCTTCGTTTGTTAAGAGCTTCTGCCCCGAGAGGGCGATGAAGCCTTCCAATTCATCAAAAGTGTTGATGCTGGGGCAAACCGTATGAACCCCTGGATGGTCCAAACAGAACTTGATGGCCGCGTCCCGAACCTCTGTGGCAGACCTCACTCCGTGCCGTTGCTTGAACTCCTCGGCTGCCTCAGCCCAGGTCTCGTACTCCTGGAGCGTCCGTTCCCGGGCCTCGGAGATTCGGCCGCTGGCCCTTGCCGCGGCTGCTGATTCACCGTAACGGGCCACCACACTCACCGGGTTGGTCTTCATGAGGGTCACACCCATGTCACGGGCCCGGCAGGCGTCGATGATTCGTTCCCCCTGGTCCTTCTGGAGGAAGTTGTAGACGAAAAGAGCTACGTCGAATCGGCCGTCTTCGGCCGCAGCTCCGATGACGTTTTCCATAGGGCTCTCGACCCGGCCGTATGCCACGTGCTCCGTCCCGTGGTTGGAGAGGCCAAGGAAACGCACCCGCCCCTCCGCCTTAAGTTCCTCGGCGGCCTCGTGGAACCCCTCATGCTGGACCTCCTCCACCCGGGGCGTCATGTGGATCATGAAGCAGTCGGCATAGTCCGTCTGGAGCCGGTCCAGGCAGGCCTGGAACCGCCGCTTGAGCTCCTCCTTCGTGCTCCCGCCCATGGTGAGGTTGAGTTTCGTGGTGAGAAAGACCGAGCTCCGTTCCCTCCCTCGAAGCACTTCCCCGATGGCCCGTTCCGCCTGACCGTTCATATAGTGCTCGGCGGTATCGATGTAGTTGATCCCCATGTCCAGCCCCACCGCGAGCACGTTGGAGTTGGTGAGGAACCCTGTTCCGTAACCAATGTCAGAGACCTGGAACCCGGTACGGCCGAGGGTCCGGTGAGCTTGAACTCTCAGCTCCTGCCTCCTCCCCGGATCCGCCTCCCCAGGGACGGCCTTGCCAGGGACGGCCTTCCCAAGGACGGCCTCCCCCGAAACCACCCCACCTCCGACCACCGCCATCCCTGTCGCTTTCAGGAATCCACGACGGCTGACTCCCTTCTTCGCTGCCATCTCACTCTCCGGTTGGAGACTTGTTTCTTGAGGAGCACAAGCAGTACAGAAGCACTAAGAGTTTAAAGTGTGTTTGCTGGCATCCTCGACCCTGCCGTATACTGGGCCAGTTTCGCAATCTAGGCACGGAAAGGGCGCTGAAAAGGATGGAGCGCAGAGATTTTCTGAAGAAGACGGGTCCCGCTGTGGCTCTTGCCGCCGTAACGGGCACGACCGGATTTGTTTTTCACAACCGGGAATCGGTGAAACACAGGAATGTTCTGGCGAAGACCGCCAGCTTCGAGGTGCCGCCCGACTCGAACCTTCCGGTCCTCACCTCGGCCACGAACCAGGACCCCGTGGCAGCGCTGAACGCCGCTCTGGACGGGATCGGTGGAATCGGGCGATTCGTCCGCCAGGGGGAGAGAGTCGTCGTGAAACCGAACGTGGGATGGGATCGGACCCCGGCCCAGGGTGCGAACACCAACCCGGCGCTGGTGAGCGAGATGGTTCGGTTGTGCCTGGCGGCGGGAGCGGCTCAGGTGACGGTGGCCGACGTGTCCTGCAACGATCCCCGACGAAGCTTCCTCCGGTCCGGTATCCGGGAGGCGGGTGAGACCGCTGGCGCCAGGGTAATGCTTCCTGCCGAAGAGGACTTCGGGGAAGTGGAGCTGGGGGGCACGGTCCTCAGGAACTGGACGGTGTTGCGGCACTTCGTCGAGACCGACCGGTTCATCAACATGCCGGTGATCAAGCACCACAACCTGACGCTCTGCACCGTAGGGATGAAGAACCTGTACGGGATCCTCGGGGGACGTCGGAACCGCCTCCACCAGGAGATCGACCAGTCCATCGTGGATCTGGCCGCGTTCGTACGGCCCACCCTGACCGTCGTGGATGGCACCCGGGTCCTTTTTCGGAGCGGGCCGCAGGGTGGCTCCCTGGACGACGTCTCCATCGAAAACACAGTCCTGTGTTCCACCGATCAGGTCGCCGCCGACGCCAGGGCCGTGGAGTTCCTGGGCCTCACCGCAGATCGGGTGGGTCACATCGTGTTGGCTGATCGATCCGGTGTAGGCACGATGGATTACCGATCTGCCGGTTACAAGGAGATCGTCTGATGCGGGGTTCAAGCCTATGACCATTCGGACCGTCAGGAACCTCCGCCGCGGCTCCCAGGTCATCTTTTTCTTCATATTTCTCTGGCTGGTTCTCAAGACCACCTTCGATGTGGATTTCAGTCCGGCGGAGGTCTCGGAGATTCGGCTGCCCTATCCGGTTTCCATTGCGCTGGAGTTCGATCCCCTTGCTGCGTTGATGACCCTCCTCGCCAGCGGGACCCTCCACAAGGGATTACTCTGGTCGCTGGTCATCCTGGTGCCCACCATCTTCCTCGGGCGGTTCTTCTGTGGGTGGGTGTGCCCCATGGGGACGCTGAACCACTGGATTTCGGGAATCAAGCCGGAGCGGAAGGCCCGGAAGGGTAAGCGGCTTCTGGATTCAAACCGGTACATGCCCTACCAACAGATCAAGTACTACATCTTCTTTTTCGTTACCGGTGCTGCACTCCTTGGGAGCCTTCAGGCCGGGCTGTTGGATCCTCTTCCTCTGCTGGCACGGTCTGTCGGGACCGCGGTTCTTCCGATGCTCCACACCGGGGCCCTGGCCATGACTTCCGCGGCCCGGGACACGGGAATCGGCCCCCTGGCAGCCGTGGCGGGCGCGATCTACGACGGGCTGGACGTAGCGGTGTTGCCCTATCGGCAGGCCCATTTTCACGGGGTCCTGCTGATTGGCATCATCTTCGGGGCCGTACTGATCCTGAACAGGGTCTTCACCCGCTTCTGGTGCCGGGGAATTTGTCCCCTGGGGGCCATGCTAGGTGTCTTCTCCCGATTCTCCATCTTCGGCCTCCAGAAGGACCAAGAGGCCTGCGGCGGGTGCAACAAGTGTCTCCTCGCCTGCCAGGGGGGTGACAACCCGATTGTCGGCAGCCGATGGCGCCAGTCCGAGTGCCACCTTTGCCTCAATTGTCAGGCTTCCTGCCCGGATGGCGCCCTCCATTTCAAGTTTTTCCCCCAGCAGGAGGACACCAGGGAGAACCCGGCGGGCACATCGAAAGTGGACGTGACCCGTCGTAAGGTAATTGGCTCCCTGGCCGCGGGGGTGGCGGTCGTACCTCTGTTCCGATCCGGAGACGCATTCTCGGTCAAGGCATCGCCCTTCCTTATTCGGCCTCCGGGCTCTCTCCCCGAAAAGAACTTTCTGGAGCGCTGCATCCGGTGTGGCCAGTGCATGAGGGTGTGCCCCAACAACGCCCTTCATCCGACCCTTCTGGAATCCGGGTTCGAGGGCCTCTGGACCCCCTACATGATCCCGAAGATCGGGTATTGCGAGCCCAGCTGTACCCTTTGCGGTCAGGTTTGCCCCACGGGCGCCATCGGTGAGTTGACCTTCGAGGAAAAGGTGGGAGACAACGATACTCCCCCCATGCGTGTGGGGACGGCCTTTTTCGACCGGGGGCGCTGCCTGCCTTGGGCCATGGCCACCCCCTGTATCGTGTGTGAGGAGTGGTGCCCGGTGTCGCCCAAGGCCATCTACCTGCAGGAAGAGACGGCCATCGAAAGGGAAGGAAATGAGGTCCGGGTCCAGCGGCCTTATGTGGACCCAGCCCTCTGCACAGGGTGCGGGGCGTGCGAGTACGCCTGCCCGGTCTTCGACCGGAAGGCGGTCTACGTTACCTCAGTGGGCGAGTCCCGCTCCGAAAACAACCAGATCCTTCTGGAGCGGGCGAGGTAGGGGCCTAAATCAGCTCCTCGCCCTGCCAACCCAGGCGGACCAGGTCGATGCGGTCCATGTCTGCGACGCCCAGCTTGTGTACCGTTTCGGCCAACTGAATGTGGTGGGCCCTGGGCTGCAGGGGTCGATCCTCCCCGAAAGCCTCCCGCCGCTTCTGCTGGATGATCCGGAGCCCAACGGCATCCGCCGCCACCGGGTCGGTACTTACG
>JBDRDQ010000137.1:0-8484 GCA_043820695.1 Gemmatimonadota bacterium
CCTGGCCCGCTCGGCACGTTCGGCTTCCACTGCCGCCATTACACCGTCGAATTCCTCCCTGGTGATTCCCATCCGCTCGACGATCACCTCATGCGCCACCCCTCCGCCGATGAGATATCTGACGCCTCTGTCGCCTTCAAGGCCTCTGGCCTTCGCCACCATCAGATCGAGCTTGATCTCCTCGACGATCCGGAGGACGTGGGGTCGCCGTTCCGAACCCTTTAGCATCGGCCAGTCCCGCCCTACCTCGTCAATTAGGCCTACCGTGGCCGAGTATGGGTTCGCGACATGCTCCAAAGTGAGGGCGGCAAAGGCCTTGTCGAGGTCCTCCATGAGTGGCCGCCCCACAGCGACGCGTGCGCCCAGCGCCCTTCTCAGGTCCAGCATGTGCCCGGCGTTCTTCGACACATCCCAGCCCCTCTCGTCCAAGGCTGCGGCGAGCAGCTGGACGGAGCTCTCGAGCTTATCTCCAGAGAAATCGTGGGACCCGAGCTCCAGAATCTTCTTCTCTATGGCCAACCAAAGGGGCTCTGAATTCGGTCCTTTAGGTGTCGTCATCAGTCACTGTCCTATTTCGCAGTTTCGAGAAAATGCGCCGCTCAGTGCCCACTCACCTCGGTTGAACGGCGCGGACAACCTAAAAACACCCCGCTGCGCTGGCAATCGAACCTCACCCTCGGCTCCTGACCTCACAGCCTTCTTCAGTGGCAAAGGGACTTGCGCCCCCGCGGCGGACCGGGATACCTATGGTGGCCGAAATGCTGGCTGAAATGTTGGCTGAGATGCTGGCCGAAATGTTGGCCGAACCGGGAAGGGTTGGTTCACCTTCCTCACCGAACCTCAGAGGTGACCGAACTTGTGCAGATCAGCGTGACCCGGGCGTGCTTGGCCGCTCTCATCCTGCTCTTGGGGCTTTCTCCCACCCCCGGGTCCGGGCAGGGTCTCCGCTCCTTCATAGTCTCAGCGGACAATGACGGGTTTGTGTTCTGGAACCCACCGGACGAACGAACGGATTGGTATTACACTCATGGCCTGAGGGCCGAGGCCGTAGCGGCCTGGGCTCCACCAGGGGCGGGGTTCCTCGGCGCCGGTGACCCCGTCCTCTGCCCTCCCGATCCAACGCCGGACCCCTGCGTCGTCACCCGGATCACCTTCGGGCAGGCCATCTACACTCCGGCCATGCTCTTCAGCACCGACCCCCCGATGAATGACCGTCCCTATGCCGGATGGCTGTTCGCGGAAGCCACGGTTGCCCGGGTAGCCCCGGACCGATTGACCAGTCTGGGGTTGCAGGTGGGATTGACCGGAAAACCGTCCCTCGCGGGCCCCACTCATCGCTGGTTCCACCGGTCCCTCGGCAAGCACGAACCCGAGGGGTGGGAATACCAGATCCCCTTCGAGCCGGCCTTTGCCCTTTCCTACGAGGCACGCCGGGCCTGGACCCTCGCGCCAGCGACCGGGGCGATGTCCCTCCATGTCGAACCTCGCGGCTTCCTGACGCTTGGGACCCTCCGAACCGGGGCCCTTGCCGGGGTCTCCCTCTCAGGGGGATGGAATGCCCCCCCCTCCCTCGATTGGTTGGGGGCGGGGCCGGGGTCGTCGTACCTCCTGGTGGGTCTGGGCCTCGAGGGGGAGTTGGTTCTCCATGATCTCTTCTTGGATGGGAGCACCTGGAGCCAGAGCGCCCATGTGGAACGCGTGCCGGTTGTGGGACGGCTAAGCGGCCGATTACAGATGGGCCTCCGCGGGTTTGGCCTCGAGTTCGCTGCCACCCGATCCACCGTCCAGTTCACCGGCCAGAAGGGCATGCATACGGTCGGCACCATCCGTATCATCATCCGCGCTTGAACATCAGCGTTGCCCAAGGCGTGCTCCCAGCCTAGGATGCCGGAGCAAAATTCACCCATCGCCTTCCGGAGTCAGACCATGAGGCTCAAATTCGCCCTCGCCTTATTCCTCGCCAGTGCGCTCGGATCCCCTGAGTCCACGCTCGGCCAACAAGGGTCGGGGTCCGTCCCCGCCACCGAGGACCTCCTCTCCAGCATGGAGTTCCGGACCCTCGGGCCCGGGTTCGTAACCGGCCGGATCGCGGATATCCAGATCGATCCGAACGATTCGAATGTGTGGTACGTCGCCACGGCCTTCGGAGGCCTTTGGAAGACGATCAACCGAGGGATAACCTTCGAGCCAATCTTCGACCAGGAGGGTGTAGCTTTCACGACCTGCTGCGTGGTGGTCGACCCGAACGACTCCGATGTCGTCTGGCTTGGGACCGGGGAGAACCTCAGCCAGCGGAGCGCCCACTTCGGAGACGGCCTCTATAAGTCCACGGACGCAGGCGAGAGCTGGGAGCGCCTCGCCCTCGAGAGTTCCGAGCACATCGGGATGATCACTCTCGACCCCCGGGATTCCAATGTGGTTTACGTGGCCGCGCAGGGCCCGCTCTTCGCGGCGGGAGGCGATCGGGGCCTCTTCAAGACCACTGACGGAGGAGAAAGCTGGGAGAACCTTCTCCAGATCAGCGAAAACACGGGAGTCAACGAGGTGGTTCTGGATCCCGCCGACCCCGACATCGTCTACGCCAGCACCTATCAGCGGCGCCGCCGAGTAGGCCAGCTCGTCGGCGGTGGTCCGGAGAGCGGCATCTACAAGTCCACCGATGCAGGGGCAACCTGGACCGAACTGACCAATGGGCTTCCGGACACGAACATGGGGCGGATCGCCCTCGCCGCAGATGCCAGGGACGGGACAGCTGCACTCTTGGCCCTCATCCCCGCACAAACCGACCTTTCCGGCCTCTATCGCTCCACCGATCAGGGTGAAAGCTGGGAGCGGATCGGGCACCAGGCGGCTGGTGGTCGGGCCGGGGGTCCGGCAGGGCAGGCGGGTCCGGCGGGGCAGGCAGGCCAGGCGGGGGCCGCCCGTGGTGGAGGGGCAGGTGCGGCTGCCCAAACGCCTCCGGAACCCCGGTGGTTCACGGGAGGCAATCCGGACTACTACCACGAGCTTCACCTGGACCCTCACCGGCCCGGGTACATCTACTCCGTGAACACGAATCTCGATCTCAGCACCGACGGGGGCGAGACGTGGGGCAGGGCCGGATGGGAGCAGGCGGGGGTGCACGTCGATCACCACGCCATGGCCTTCGACCCCGACAACCCGGACCACATCCTCCTGGGCAACGACGGTGGGCTCTACGAGAGCTACGACGCCGGCGAAAGCTGGCGATTCTTCACCAACCTGCCCATCACGCAGTACTACAGGCTTTCCGTCGACAACGCAAAGCCCTTCTACAACGTTTGCGGTGGAACCCAGGACAATTTCTCCATGTGCGGGCCCTCCCGGACATCGAAGCCCTGGGGTATCAGGACCAGCGATTGGTTTGTCGTGGCAGGTGGGGACGGCTTCCAGTCCAGGAGCGACCCAGAGGACCCGAACACCGTCTATGCCAGCTCCCAGAACGGCGGTATAAGCAGGCGGAACATCAGGACCGGGGAGTCGGGCTCCATCCGTCCGAGGCTCCCCTTCCCCGGAGAGGAGGGGCAGCAGCAGGCTGGCGGCAGGGATGAACAGGAAGAGGGCCGTCAGGCCAGAACCCGAGAGCGGATCAACTGGGACGCGCCCTACATCATCAGTCCCCACTCCAGCACTCGCCTCTACTGGGCCAGCAACTTCCTCTACCGGAGTGATGACCGGGGAGATTCCTGGGAGAGGATCAGCCCCGATCTGTCCCGGGACCTGGACCCCGACACCCTTCCCGTCATGGGGCGGGTGTGGCCCTCCGACGCCGTTCGCTTGAACGCCTCCACCACCCCCCTCAGCAACATCGTGACGCTGGACGAGTCACCCCTCCTCGAAGGGCTTCTCTATGCGGGGACCGACGACGGCCTCCTCCAGATCAGCGAGGACAGGGGGAAGAACTGGCGCCGGGTGGAGGACTTCCCGGGTGTCCCGAAGTGGAGCTATGTCACCGACGTATTTGCTTCCCCCCGGGACGTGAACACGGTCTTCGTGGCTCTGAACAACTGGCAGCGCGGGGATTTCACACCGTACCTCGTCAAAAGCACCGACCGGGGCCGAAGTTGGACCTCCATCACCGGGGACCTCCCGCCGAAGCACGATGTCTGGTCGGTCATCCAGGACCATGAAAACGGGAGCCTGCTCTTCGCCGGCACGGAGTTCGGTGTCTTCGTTTCCTTCGATGGCGGTGGGCACTGGATGAAGCTCAAGGGTGGAATGCCACCGGCCCAGGTGCGGGACATGGCGGTTCAGAAGCGGGAGAGCGATCTGGTTCTGGCCACCTTCGGCCGGGGCTTCTATGTCCTCGACGACTACAGTCCCCTCCGGGAAATGAGCCAAGAGACCCTTTCGGCTGAAGCCCATCTGTTCGCCCTCCGGGATACCTATCTCTTCAATTCCACGGGCTCGGCGCCAGCCGGTTCCGCCAGCATCGCGAACCTTTCCGGGAACTTCACGACCCCGAACCCGCCGGATGGAGCGGTCTTCACCTATCAGGTCAGCGTGGATGCCGAAGCGGAGGAGACGTTGGTGCTCATCATCCGGGACGCGGCCGGAGAGCAGATCAGGCAGATGGAACTGGACGGCTCGCCGGGCCTCAGGCGGGTGGAGTGGGACCTCCGAGGGGAGGTGCCCGAGGCAGGGGCGGGGGCGGGGGCGGGGGCGGGGGCTGCAGGGCCTCCAGGAGGGGGTGCCTTTCCCGCCGGCGGTGGGGGTGCCGGAGGGCGGGCCAGACGAGGCCCCCTTGTCGAACCCGGTCGCTACCTCGCTTCCATCGGTTGGAAGGTGGGCGATGACGTGGTGGAGGTGGGCCCGACCCAGAGCTTCCACGTAATCGGTGTCCAGTGGTGACCGGGTGACCGGGTGATTGGGCGACCGAGGCAGGTGCCCCGGTGGCTGCCGGCCATCGGGGCATTTTCTTGCCTAAAGGCCGCGGAAGTACTCCGGACGAAGGGGTACCTCACCCCTGAGGGCGGCATCAATGGCGGATACGATCCGATCACGATCCCTAGGGAGTCGTCCTTCGAGTGACAGATAGTTCGAGGCGTGATTGGTCCGAAAGATGGCCCGGGTCGGTCGAGAGTCGGCGACGATGGTCCGAAGCTCCCAGAGGAGACCGTGGACGGGGGGAAGCTCGAAAAGTCCCTTGTCCATCATGCGCTGGATCGGGGTCCCGGGGATCACCGTCAGCGTGAGAGCCGACAGATACTCCGGATCCATCTCGGTGACGAGCCGAGCCGTCTCCCGGGCGTGCTCCTCCACCCGCTCCACACCTCCGGCACCGAGTAGTACGATCACGCTGATGCTCATGCCGGCGGCGTGGGCCTTCCTGGCGGCCTCGGCGTGGTCCTCGAAGGTATTGCCTTTGACGATGCGTTTGAGGGTCACGGGGTCGCCCGACTCGGGGCCGATGTAGAGCAGGGACAACCCCGCCTCCCGCAAGGCTTGAAGCTCCTCAATGCTCTTCTCGAGAAGGTTCTGGGCCGTGGCATAACAGGACACCCGGCGGAGATTCGGGAAGCTCGCCCGCAGGGATTCGAGAATGGTGTGCCACCGGGGAGATGCCATGATCAGAGCATCCCCATCGGCGACAAAAACCTTGTTGGCCGTGGGATGAACCCGGGCCGCGTGCTGAATGTCCTCCTGGACTTCCGAAAGCTCCCTCTCCCGGAAAGTCTTGTCCCGGTACATGTCGCAGTAGGTGCAAAGGTTGTGGGAGCAACCGATGGTGGCCTGCAAGATGTAGGAGCGAGCTTCGGAGGGAGGCCGGTACAGTCTACCTTCGTATCGCATGGGTTCCCTGAAACGATCGAGACGCTCCGGCAGCGGCAGCCGGGCCTTAACGATTTTAGCGAGGTCTGCTGAGGAGCGGGAGGCCGGGCCTTGATCCCGCTGGAGGGCAATCTCACCTCCGACTGGCTCGTGCGTGACTCCGCTCTGCTTTCGGTGGCCATACTCCCTCGAACCCGCCTCTGGCAATCCGTAACCCGCCTAAGTATTATCCGGCTCCCCCCCACAAGGTCGTGGAAGTGCGCTCAGCGGCATTTTTTCCTGGTACTTTGAGACATCCAGCTGGGGATTGTGCCCAGCCCATCCATAGGAGAGACCTATGAAAACCGTTTCCAGAACCCTTCTTCTTTCTGTGCTCGTGGCAATCCTGGGTTGTGCCGCCGAGGTGGACCTCGATGGAGCGAGGGCCGATCTACTTCAAACCGATCAAGATTGGGCCGCAGCCGCGTTTGCGGGAACCGACTTGGATCTCGTCGCATCCTACTGGTCCGACGATGCGGTCATCTTTCCGCCGGAAGCTCCTGAGATCCGGGGTAAGGCCGCAATTCGTGAGTTCCTGGCAGGGACCGCGGACATCCCGGGCTTCAGCGTCAGTTGGGAGCCCACCGAGGTTGTGGTTTCGCCGGGTGGAGATTTCGGGTACTCGACGGGACCGAACAAATTTACAATGCCTGATGCTGACGGAAACCTTGTTGCCATCCCGGGTCGCTACGTCACCGTTTGGCAGAAACAACCCAACGGGGCTTGGAAGTGCATCCTGGACACCTGGAATACGGAAGCTTCAGCTCCAGCGGACCAGGGTTAGGTGGGGGCGGTCCACGTGATCCATTGACGGGCGGTTAATGGCCGTCCTGCCGGTGGTTACGGAGGGATTTCGGGATGGATTCGGAGACAACGGGCCGTCTGCTTTGGGCTGGAGTTGGAGGCGTGATCTGCGCAGGGATCATCCGCACCGTTGCCCCGATCGGCCGCGGGATCGCCCAGGCTGTCCTGGAAGGCATGGTCTTTATCGTGGTGTCCCTCGTGATCTACAGGTTCTTGGCCCGGCGTGTTTCCGGTGATTGATCTGGTATCGTCCTTATGCTTGAGCGGTAAACCCGGACTCGAGAATGAAGAAGATTCCTGAATCCGTCGAAGAGTTCCTTCGCGGCAAACATATCGCTGTCGCCGGGGTGTCCCGCGACAGGAAGCAGCCTGCCAACGCCATTTACCGGCGGCTGGTTTCCTCCGGCTTTCAGGTAACCCCGGTAAATCCAAGGGCGTCGGAAGTCGAAGGGGTGAAGAGTTACCCTGACCTGATCTCCCTGCCCGGCCCCATCGATGGTGTCGTAGTCGCCTCACCTCCGGCGGCTTCCGCACAATTGGTGAGAGAGTGCGGAGAACGCGGCATAAGACACGTCTGGTTCCATCGCTCCTTCGGCCCGGGAAGCGTGTCGGATGAGGCTGTTCGGGAATGTGAGAAACTGGGGATCAACTGCATCGTCGGTGGATGTCCTTTGATGTTCTGTGAACCTGTAGACCTCGGCCACAAGTGCATGCGGTGGTGGTTGCAGAGAAAGGGACGAGTGCCGAGGTGAGTCGCAAGACGCTGTTTCGCGTTATTCCGCTGGCCCTGTTCGTACTCATCCTGTTCTCCTGGATCCTCATCCCAGGGCAATTCGGACATGGGGTGATCGTCGGGTTCCTCACCACGCTTGTCTTGATCGTTGGGTCCTTGGTCATCGGGTCTCGGGTATTGAAGCGGCGCCTGGGCGGCCAGCTCAAGCCTCCTAGTCTCCCCACCGGGGCGTGGGATTACGTCATGGACGCTACGGACCTTTCCGGAGCACCCGTAAACCTCTCAGAGCTGTCTGGGAAGGCGCTGGTCCTCAACTTCTGGGCGACCTGGTGCGCCCCCTGTGTCGCCGAGATGCCCAACCTTCAGAGGCTGCGGGACAAGACCTCCGACCTCGACGTCCAGTTCGCCTGCGTCACCCGAGAACCAGTCGAATTGGTGCGGAAGTTCGTGGAAAAACGCGGAATCGATCTGCCGGTCTATGTGCTCGGAACCGAGCCCCCCGAATGCTTCAAGAGTCGAGCGATCCCCGCCACGTTCGTCCTGGACAAGAACGGGATGATCGTGATGCGCCACTTCGGAGCGGCTCGCTGGGATGCGGAAGAGGTGGTCGCGTTCGTGCGGGGCCTGGCTGCGGCGCCGGAGTCTTGATGGTCAGGTCACTCCGGGCTGGCGACCGAAGACACCCGGGGCCAAGCAGGAGGGACCATTGAGAGTACACTTCTGTTTCTCCCACCCTGCGAATTGGGCAGCCTTACGCTGTCTCCCACTCATTTTCTGGTTCATCCCCGCCGGAGAGGCACTGGCCCAAGACCCAGTCGGCTCTTCCTCTCCTCCAACCTGGGAGGAGCTTCAGTCCCGCCCCTATCCCCCATGGTTCCTGGACGCCAAGCTCGGGGTGTTCATCCACTGGGGGATCTACTCTGTGCCGGCCTACTCGGGAAAGGAGGACTACGCGGAATGGTTCGTGAGAGGGCTTCAGGTGGGGGATACCCTTCGAACCCGCTTCATGCGGGAGAACTTCGGGGAGGACTTCACCTACGCTGATTTCTCCCCGCTCTTCCAGGCTGAACTCTTCGATCCGGACCAATGGGCCGACCTTTTTAGAAGAGCCGGCGCCC
>JBDRDQ010000138.1:0-3148 GCA_043820695.1 Gemmatimonadota bacterium
CAACTCCGTTCCCTGGGGAATCAGCGGCTGGAGGTAGCCTCCGAACTCCCGGTTGGCTTCTGGAATTCCGGAGAAGAAGCTGGGGTAGAGGGAAATGGCCAGGAGGTGAAGAACGGCGCTGATCCCCAGCGAGATCCGGAACGCGCCACGGTACCGGACCCGGGGGTGGGCCCGGTCCGGAAGAGTGGGGTCCGGAAGTTCGGATGGGGAGGTACGGCCATTCATGGTGTCAGTACTAACCCCCCCTTCGGAGCCGGTTCCCGGAAACCCGGCCGGCGAACCCTATGGTAGAACCCGCCCCAGTCGGGATGCGGCCAGGCGCAGTCGGTCCTCCGATGTCGTCAGGGCCACCCGGAAGAACCCCTCCCCACCCTTCCCCATGGAGCTGCCGGGAAGAACGATGACCCCCTCCTGTTCCAGGGCACGCCGACAGAAGGCCATGGACGCCTCCCCGGTTGGGACGGGGACCCAGAGGTACATGGTTGCCTTGGGGACACGGACATCGAAACCCGCAGCCGTCAGTCCCTCGACGGCGGCGTCCCGCCGCCTTCGGAAGGTTTCGATGTTGGAGGGCACCCACTCGTCCGAGGATCGAAGGGCCGCCGCACAGGCAGCTTGGATTCCAAGGAAGGCGCCGGTGTCCATGAAGCTCTTCACCTTCGCCAGGACTCCCACCAGATCGGCGTCTCCGACCACCCACCCCATGCGCCACCCCGTCATGTTGAACGTTTTTGAAAAGGAGTGGAACTCCAGGCTCACTTCGCGTCCCCCATCGATCTCCAGGATGCTCGGAGGCCTGTATCCGTCAAATGCCAGCTCGCTATAAGCGTTGTCATAGACCAAGAGCAGGTCATGGGCATGGCAGAATTCCACGGCCCCCTTCAGGTACTCCCGAGGAGCCAGTGCCGTGGTTGGATTGTTGGGATAGTTCAGGTAGAGGAGCTTGGAGCGGGCGACCTCGTCGGGCGGGAGCTCTTCCAGGGGAATGAGGAAATCGTTTTCCGGCCTCAATGGCACCAGGATGGGCTCTCCCCCGGCCAACCAGACCCCTCCCTTGTAGGGCTGATAACCCGGGTCAGGAATGAGGGCAGCATCGCCCGGATTCAGGAAGCCGAAGGGGAGATGGGCGATGCCGTCCTTGGAGCCGATGAGGGGCAGAATCTCCTTGCCTGGGTCCACATCCACGCCGAACCGCTTCTTCATCCAGGCGGCCACTTCCTCCCGGAATTCCGCCAACCCCAGGTTGAAGGGATAGCGGGACATGGCCGGGTCCTCCACAGCGGCCTGGAGCCCCCTGACCGCTGCCGGAGGAGGAGCGAGATCGGCGTCGCCGGCGCTGAGGTCGATGACGTCCACCCCTTCCGCCATCAGACGCCGGCGGGTTTCCGGAATCCCCGCCAGGGGATAGGGGGGAAGTGCTTTGTACCGCTCACTGGTTTCGGGGTGCATGGTCTACCTCTCTGATCCCATGACAACGGGGTTGGTCAGAGTGTTAAGGCCCGAAAGCTCCACCTCCACCACATCACCGGGGGCCAGGGGTCCCACTCCCTCCGGGGTTCCGGTGGCCAGGATGTCCCCCGGCTCCAGCGTCATGATCCGGGAGATGTAGGAGATAAGGAAGGGGATGGAGAAGACCATCTGGCTCGCGCTCCCCCTTTGCCGTTCCTCGCCGTTCACCCTACTCACCACCGAGAGCCGGTCCATGTTCACGTCCAGCACCGGCACCATCTCGCCAATGGGACAGAAGGTGTCGAAACCCTTGGCCCTGCTCCATTGGCTGTCCTTCCGCTGAAGCTCCCGGGCCGTCACGTCGTTCACCGGCAAAAACCCCCCCACGAAGGCCATGGCATCGGCTTGGGAGACGTGGGAAGCACGGCGGCCCATGACAACGCCGATCTCCCCCTCGAAATCCACTCGCCCTGCGTCGGGGGGAAGGACGATAGGTTCCCCGACCCGGATCAGGGCCGAGGGAGGCTTCAGAAACAAGAGGGGTTCGGTCGGGACTTCATTCCCCAACTCGGCGGCATGAGCGACGTAGTTCCGTCCGACACAGACGATCTTGGAGGGGCGGGGGAGGGAGGTCATGGTTTCACTTTCCAGGAGTGGACTTGAAAAAAATGGAAGAGGGTCAGTCTTCTACGGGGCGGGTGTGGAACAAGGTCCCGAAGAAGGCGCCAAGACCAGCCACCCCCAGGAGGGTTCCGATCACGGCCCACCAAAGCCCCAGATCCGGGTTCCCTGCGATCCAGTTCCCGGTGGAGGTCGTGAAAGCCAGCCCGCAGAGGACTGCGTAGAACGCGCCGAAAACGATTCCGATGATCCTTTTCATGGTCGCGTAATCTACTGGCCTCGGTAGAACTCCTCCAGCCCACGGCGAAGGTCCACCCAGATCCCTTTGATCATAGGAGCCGAGGGAAGGGACTGGCGGAGGAAAAGACCGTAGCGCCGGGTGAGAAGGCGGTCGTCGAGAACCAGCACGGCTCCTCGGTCGTCCCGGGTTCGGATGAGGCGGCCAAAGCCCTGTTTCAGCCTCAGAGCCGCCTCGGGGAGGGTGTACCGCCAGAAGGGATCCTCGCCCCTGGCTTCGATGGCCTCCATTCGGGCCGCGATGATGGGTTCGGTTGGAACCTGGAAGGGGAGCTTCTGGAGGATCAGGCACCGAAGGGGGTCTCCGGGCACGTCCACCCCCTCCCAGAAGGACCCGGTACCCAGCAAAATTCCCTTCCCCGAGTCCACGAAGGCCTGGAGGAGCCTGGCCCGGGGGCCTTCCCCCTGAACGAAGAGTGGGTAGGTGAGGCCGCCCAGCTCCCCTTCCCTTTCCCGGAGAAGCTCCGCGACACGGCGTAGCGCCCGGTGGGAAGTGAAGAGAACGAAAAGGCCTCCGCCGGTCATCTGGGCCATTTCGAGGACCACCCTGCACGTTTCCTCCTGAAAGCGGTCCCCGGGCTCCTGAGGGCCCGCCAGGTCCGTTGGGACGGCAAGGAGGGCCTGTGTGGGGAAGTCGAAGGGGGAGGACACCACCGCTTCCTCCACATCCAGCCCACCGCCCTCCTCTTCCAAAGCGGACGTTTCGATCCCCAGCCGCGTTCGCAGGTACTCGAACCCTGCTCGCGTGGTGAGAGTCGCCGAGGTAAGGATCGTGGTCTCC
>JBDRDQ010000139.1:0-3075 GCA_043820695.1 Gemmatimonadota bacterium
TTCAATGACATGCATGCGGAACGGGATCTCCTGGTGAAGAAGGTGTTCCCAGCGCTGACCGAGTGGTGCGAGGATCGCAAGCTTCGGTTGATGGACATCGACCTCAGATGGGGGGTAACGGAAGAGGAAGCCACAAGAAACCGGAACGTGGTGGAAGTCTGCCTGGATCGAATTGATGAGTGCCGGCCCTTCTTCCTCTGCTTCCTGGGTCAACGGTATGGCTGGGTCCCGACAAAGGATGATGTCTCCAGGGAAGCGATTGAGGGTTTTCCCGGTCTCGAAAAGGCGATCAATGACCAACGATCGGTTACGGAGATGGAGATCTTACATGCCGTGACTGCCCCCTTTCACCTCGGGGAGTCCGAAGAGGCGGCCAGCCACCAACCCGCGGAACACACCTTCTTCTATCTCAGGAATGATGATTACCTGGACGACCTGCCTGAGGAGCCGGCTTACCTCCGGCGAATCTACTCGGACGAAACCGAGAAGAGCTGGAGGAAGCGAAGGTTTCTGACCCGGAAACAAAGAAAGCTCAGAAACTCGATCATCCCAGCCACCGGGCGTCCGGTCATCTCATATCGAGCTCAGTGGTCCAACGAGCTCCGCTCACCCGAACTCGCCATCCCGTTTCGCTGTCCGGCGCTGCTGGAGGAGAACGCGAGTCGGTGGAGGCAGCAATGGTTCGAGGCTGCCGGGGCCCGGGTCACGGGAACCGATGTCGCCGAGGATCCGGATACGGAGAGGATCGCCAGGGATTTCGATCAAAAGCTCACTCGGGGACGTCTCACCCGATTCGAGGTCGGCGGAGAGCCCATGGAAGATGTCATCCTCCGTCAACTCAAAGAGGCCATCTCAAGGAGATTTCCCCACCACTCTCCCGTTCATGAGGAGGATGGGCTGCGGAGGGAATTGGACGAACAGGAGCAGTTTCTCTTTGCCACCAGCTCTGGCTTTATCCCCAGAGAAGGAGATTTCGCTGCCCTAAACGCTTACGCCCGGAGCGACTCCGACAAAATCTTCGTCCTCACCGGCGCCGGCGGAATGGGAAAATCCACCTTATTGGCGAAGTGGGTCGACGAATACCGGGCCCATATCCCTCCCTCTTCTGCCGAGTCGGTACACTTCCGGTTCATAGGGCAGAGTGACCGAAGCAGCTCTGTTCCGGACCTGTTGCACTCCCTCCTTAGAGAGCTTCAAGAGGTCGCCGGGAAGATCCCGAAAACGACCAGGGAGATACAGCTGGACCGGACAGGAAAAGAGGTGGAGGTCGACGTCCCGCTGGTCATTCCAGAAGATCCTAAAGAGGTTCGTTCGCTCTGGGAGGAATGGGCCGGGGGAAGGCTGCCCAAGGGTCCGAACTCCAGATCGCGGACCGTGGTCGTGCTGGATGCCCTCGATCAACTGCCCGACGGCCTCTCTGGCCTGAGCTGGCTCCCCAGGACCCTCCACCCCGAACTGAGGCTGGTCGTCAGCTACAGACGGAGCGAACAGAGTCCCCAGAGTGTTCCTGAACATCTTCAAGATCACGAAAAGGTTTGGATCGAGGAGGTCAGGCCGTTTACTCAGGAGTCAGACCGACGCAGTCTGGTGAAGCTGTATCTTCAGCAATACCTAAAGGAGCTCGACGAGCGACATCTCGATGATCTCATCCGCTCGGAAGGAGCGGAGAACCCACTATTCCTCAAGGTCGTGCTGGCCGAGTTACGGGTTTTCGGGGCCTTTGCCACGTTGGGCGAGAAGATACGAGAAGATTTCGGCGATACGCCGGTGACAGCCTTCCACAGTGTGCTGGCGAGGCTGGAAACCGATCCGGCCTACTCAGCCGTCCACCCTCAGCGTGCCGTACCCCTCATTTTCGGCCTCCTGGCCCACTCCCGGTACGGTCTCGCCGTTCCCGAGCTGGCTGACATAGTCATCCGGGTGTTGGGCCTGGAGGACAATCACACCTCGAGGGAAACCGCGTCCGAGGCGATTCACCTTTTCCTACGCCAGATGCGCCCCTACCTCGCCCGCCGCGGGGGACGCTACGATTTCTTCTTCCCGAGCCTGAGAGCGGCGGTGAGGGAGCGGTATGTGGCACGGGATCCTGCCGACCTTCCTCCCAAACTTCTCGAAGAGACCTGGCACAGGCTTCTGGCCGACTTCTTCCATGAGCTACCCACCTGGCAACCTGGCCCGGCCGCGCCGGGAGCCCTGGTAACCGCCTCCCTCGATGGACCGTCATATCGGAAGGTGACCGAGCTGCCATACCAGCTGACGGGAGCCAGGGACCACGGGCGGCTGGAGACGGTTCTCTCAGACATCGAATTCATCGATGCGAAATGTAGGGCGGGCATGGGCGCCGACCTGGCCAAGGACTACCAAAGGGCCGGGATCATGTCCCGAAACTCGGGCCCTCCCACCCATGCGGACCACGGGCTCTCGCCCACTGTCAAGGAATATGCCGAGTTCATCACTAGTCAACTCTACTTCCTTACCCGCTTTCCCTCGAGCGCACTTCAACAGGCTGTGAACCTGCCGGACGCCTCTTCCCCGAGCCGGGCTGCCAGAGACCACATTGCATCAAAGAGGGGGGACCTCGTCTGGATCGAATCCCTGAACAAACCCCAGGCTCTCGTTCGGCGAATGACCATCCCATTCGGTGCGGGAGAATGTTCCTTCTCCTCAGACGGGCGCCGGATCCTGTCCCGTGACGGAAGTGAGGTGCGGGAATGGGATGCCGAGACAGGGGAGGAACTCGCAAGGACCTACGATTCTTCCGGTCCCCTCTCTGCCGGATTCGCTCCGCCGGTTCCCTTCGACCCTGAGTCCGGAAAACCGGAAAACCCGATCCGAGCCCATTCCCCGGACAACGGTCTTTTCGTGAGGGACTATTCCCTTATTCACGCGGAGACGGGAGAAGAGGTGGGCCGCATCTCCCCCCTCCACTTGTCCGAGGATCTCCGCTCGTGTGCTATTTCTCCTGATAGCCGCCTCCTCGTATGCGCTACCCGCGTAAGCGTCCGGTCCTGCCAGGGGGGGGGTGGTGGACGCGTGGAGGCTGGGCCCGGTGGGGCGGTTTTGCGAGGAGGGTGG
>JBDRDQ010000140.1:0-2273 GCA_043820695.1 Gemmatimonadota bacterium
GTGCCTCTACCTGCAGGACGAGAAATGCTCCATCTGCGAGGGCGTCTGTAAGAACAAGGCCATCGATCTTCATCAGAAGGCTCAGAAGCAAGTCGTAAAAGTGGGAGCGATCGTCCTGTCTCCCGGCTTCGGGGCCTTCGATCCCAAGCTGCGGGGCGACTACGGCTACGGGACCCTGAAGAACGTCGTCACCAGTCTCGACTTCGAACGGCTCCTGTGTTCTACCGGGCCCCACGAGGGCGAGATCCTCCGCCCATCGGACCACACGCACCCGAAGAGGATCGCCTGGATTCACTGCGTCGGCTCCAGACAGGTGCTCGAGGGCGGACACAGCTACTGTTCATCAGTCTGCTGCTCGTACATCCAGAAGCAGGTGATCCTGACCAAGGATCATGACGCCGATACCGAGGCTGTCGTCTTCCACAACGACATCCGCTCCTTCGGCAAGGATTTCGAACGCTTCTACCGGAGGGCAGAAGAGCTCCCCGGGGTCAAGTTCATCCGGAGCTACGTTGAAATCGGACGGGAGATCCCGGAAACGAAGAACGTGACCATTCGCTACGCCACGGATGGGGAGGGCGTGAAGGAGGAGGAATTCGACCTGGTGGTGCTGGGCATCGGATTGGGACCCCCCGCCGACGTGAAGCACCTGGCCGAGCAGTTCGGCATCGAGCTCAACGCCCACGATTTCTGCAAGACCAACCCGGTCAATCCCATCGAGACCACCCGCCCGGGTGTGTTCGTCAGCGGCGCCTTTCAGGGGCCCATGGACATCCCCGAATCGGTGGTGAGCGCCAGCGGGGCCAACGCCCTGGCGGGGGCACTGCTGAAGTCCAGGAGAGGCAAGCTGGACACCGAAAGGGTGTATCCCGAGGAACGGGATGTGGCCGAGGAGGAGATCAGGGTAGGCGTCTTCGCCTGTCACTGCGGAGCGAACATCGGCCGGGTCGTGAACATCCCCTCGGTGGTCGAGTACGCGAAGACGCTAGGCCATGTCGCCCACGCCGAAGAGGGTCTCTTCATCTGCTCCACGGACGCGGCAGCGGGAATCGCGACCACGATCCGGGAAAAGGGGCTTAACCGCGTGGTGGTTGCCGCCTGCACGCCCCGGACCCACGAGCCGCTCTTCCGGGACACCCTCCGGGAAGGGGGAATCAACCAGTACTTCTTCGACATGGCCAACATCCGGGAGCACTGTTCCTGGGTCCACTCCAAGCAGAAGGAGGAGGCGACACAGAAGGCGAAGGACATCATCCGGATGTCGGTGGCCCGGACGATCAGCCTGGAGCCTCTCCAGGAGTTCGAGTTGCCCATGAACAAGGCGGCGCTGGTGGTCGGCGGGGGCGTTGCCGGGATGAACAGCGCCCTCGGCCTGGCCAACCAGGGGTTCGAGGTCCACCTGGTGGAGAAGGAAAAGGAGCTGGGCGGTATGGCGCGCCGGCTCCAGACCACGCTGGAAGGTGTGGACGTCCAGACCTACGTGAAGGGTTTGATCCGCCAGGTCTACCAGCACCCCCAAATCCACGTCTCCCACGGGGCGACCATCACCGACGCCTCAGGGTACGTCGGCAACTTCGTCAGCACGGTGGAAGCGGAGGGCGGGACCAAGACCATCCACCACGGCGCCACCATCCTTGCCACCGGGGCGGAGGAACACCGGCCCACCGAGTACCTCTACGGCGAGGACGACCGGGTGTTGACCCAACTCGAGCTGGAGGAGCGCCTGGCCGGGGGGGATGAAGCGCTGGAGAAGGCCAGGAGCCTGGTCATGATCCAGTGCGTCGGCTGCCGACAGGAGGGCCGGGACTACTGCGCCCGCATCTGCTGCAGCCAAGCCATCAAGAACGCCCTGGCCCTCAAAGCCCGGAAGCCCGAGATGGACATCTACGTCCTCTACCGTGACATGCGGACGTACGGCTTCAAGGAGGACTACTACTTGGAGGCGGCGGCCAAGGGTGTGCGCTTCGTCCATTGGGAGCCGGAGGGCAGCCCCGATGTAGAGGCGGCCAAGGACGAGACGGGCCAACCGGTCCTGAGGGTCACGGTGCCCAACGCCATCCTCGGCCAGCGGCTCGCCCTCGACGCCGACCTGCTGGTGTTGTCGGTGGCGGCGGTCCCCTCCCAGGGCAACCCGGAGATCGCCCGGCTCTTCAAGGTGCCGGTGAACCCCGACGGCTTCTTCCAGGAAGCCCACGTCAAGCTCCGGCCGGTGGACTTCGGCGCCGATGGCGTCTTCATGTGTGGGGCCAATCACTACCCGAAGCACCTCACGG
>JBDRDQ010000141.1:0-4930 GCA_043820695.1 Gemmatimonadota bacterium
TTGATGTCACGGTGAACGACGGCGTGCGCGTGGGCGTAGTCCAGACCATCCGAAATCCCTTTGACTATTCGGAGGGCGTCCTCAACTCCCAGTTGACCCTGGTGGGAGATCCTATCCCGGAGGGACTCTCCATCCACGAAAGGCATCACGTAGAAGAGGAACCCAGAAGATTCGCCG
Organism: Gemmatimonadota bacterium; assembly: GCA_043820695.1. Taxonomy (GTDB): domain Bacteria; phylum Gemmatimonadota; class Gemmatimonadetes; order Longimicrobiales; family Gaopeijiaceae; genus JABDNZ01. Next base: position 178 of record JBDRDQ010000141.1, read on the forward strand.
GAATTGAGAAGGGGAAGGATGTTTGGGTGGTCTAGGCCAGCGGCGATGCGGATCTCACGAGTGAACCGAGCCGGATCTACGCCCGAGGCCACCTCGGTCTCAAGCACTTTGATCGCAACCTCGCGATCCTCATCGAGATCTCGGGCAAGGTATACTGTCGCCATTCCACCCCGCCCGATTTCCCGAACGAGGGCATACCGAGGCAACAAGGCCGATTTGAGAACGGCTTGATCTTCCGTGGCCAGAAGCGCCTCCAAACGGGTGTCAGGACTTCAATCCTAAACGAAGGGGGTCGCTCGGGTACTCGCTCTCAACAACTGTTCGAAGCTCGAGGTTAGAAAGGACCGATGGAGGACGGGTCGCGCCCCGCGGACCCAATCTTGTCGGCGGGAACTCCCCCGGTTCCTTCTGGGATTTGTTAGCTTGATGATGGTTCCAACAACCCCCTAAACGCAAGGGAATTAATCCGATCCAAGGACCATTCAAGTGCTGCTTTTCGTTGGGGAATCAGGGTTTTCACTAGCCTTCGCTTCGGTCTGACTGGGCTTATCACCCGCGGACTCACATCAACAGTTACGAAAGAGGGGCGGCCCCTCTCAGGCTCGCCCCCCTTTCTCTTGTAAGGCATCAACCCCGCAGCGAGCGGTTCGCAAGGCTGCGCCCCCCTTACTTCCTCGCCACAATCGCCTCCCCGCACCCCGAGCAGGACGCCTCGGTCACCTCTTCCCTTCCCTCGGCGCGCATAAGGTCGGGCCAGATCGTAGGTCACGTGGCCGTCCTTGATGGCCAGTCCGATTCCCTTGACAATAAGGTCCGCACCGGCATCCGACAGGCACTCGCCTTCCAGCTTCGGCGGACCGGCGTGCTGGGCTCGTCGGCCCGGGTCTGGGTCTTCCGGAAGGGATCCAAAGAAGTCGAACTATTGCTCTGCAGCCCTCAATTCACCCTTTCAATGATCTCCCCTAGCCGCTCCCGCTCCCGTTCCGACATCACCTCCGGGAAGGGCGAGGAACGGCGCAGCCTCACCGCCCTCGGGGAATCCGATTCCAGGAAATGGAGGAGCCTCGGAAGGGGATACGTGTCCAGCACCTTTCGCCACTCCCAGTCGTCATGGCCGTTCCCGGGGTGACGGTTTTCCAGCTTCTCCAGGACCTTCTCCCTGGCTCGCTTGATCAGTGAAAGATCCTCTTCCAGCAGAGACACCAGCGCATCGTTGAACACGGGGGATTCGGGATCTAGTTCCGGGTTGGATCTGGAGGAGCCGCTACCGTTGGTCTTGGAGACGCCGTTGCCGTTGCCGTGCCCGCTTCCGGTGGCCTTCTCCCGGTCGTTTCCCCGGTTCAGGGAGGGAGAAGCCGCGGGACGGTACTCACGGGCCCAACCTGGGTCCACGCTCTCCCGTTCCAATTCGAAAAGCCGGGTGATCTCTTCGGTCAGTCTCCCATCACGCAGCAGGACGTACCGGGTGGCCTTTCCGGCCCCCACCCTTTCCACTACGCCGGCATCGACCAGGCGCCGAAGGGCCTTCCGTGCTCCGGAGGGTGTCAGGCCCGCCCGGGATGCGACCTCGGGAGACGTGATGGATCCGTTGGCGTCTGTGGTGAGGATGCGCAAAAGTCGAACCTGCCCCGTGGTCCCGAAGACCTCGTTTAGGGCGAAACCCATGTGGTTCGGGTCCGATGCGATGGGCCGCATTTGAGACTCCACCGAAGAGAGCAGGAGTTTCCCAGAAAAGTATTGGGAACAAATGTTTAGGCTTGCACTCTAAACGGAAGATCCACGGAGCACAATGGTTTCGTTCAAATGATCCTCCCTATTGATCGTGGATGCCGAAGCTGACTACTCTCTGAAGATGCCGAAAAGAACCAAAAGAAGTATTCGTGCCGTCGTGATTCCCTGCTCGGGCGGCCGCCATCCCGTGCGCCTGGGAAGAGGCCGCCGCTTCTGGCGAGCCGCCCGGTGTCCCGTGTGCCGGGCACGCGTCGATCCCAAACGGACCCACCGCGTTCTTCGCTGGTTTGCCAACCTCGGGCACCCGGCATCCTACGGATGGCTTCATCAGGTCGTCTGGTGGGGAGTTTTGAGCTTCCTCGTGGTGACGATCGTCGCTTTTGGATTGGTTTGGGGACTAAACGACCGATGGTGGCCAGCCACGGTTTTTCTGTATGGTCCGCGATGGATTCTCCTGACGCCGTTAATCCTCCTTCTACCCGTCGCACTTCTCCGCGACCGCCCTTTGGTGCTTCCCATCGTTCTGGGAGGGCTGGTTGTCTTCGGTCCCGTGATGGGCTTCCAGTCAGGATGGAGGTCCCTCGTACCCTTCGGGAAGCAGGAGCGGGATTTCCGGGTGGTCAGCTTGAATGCATGGGGTGGGAACACCCTGGTCCGGAGCCCGACGACCCTGCTGGCTGACTGGGGAGCGGATGTCCTCGCCCTTCAGGAGTGCGGAGGAGAGCTGGCTGCAGTTCTGAGGCAGTCCTCTGGTTGGCACGTGGACACCCGGAGCAGTCTCTGCTTGGTAAGCCGGTTTCCGATCGTCGACGTTTCAGAGATGGATAGGGAGGTCCTGGAATTTGCCGGAGGAGCCGGCATGGTCGCCACCTACGAACTCGACGTGGACGGGGCGTCCGTATACCTAACCAATCTGCAGGACGGCATCCGGAAGGTCCGAGAGAAATCTCTCATCAGGGGAATCGAACTGCGGCGGGCCAGTGCCTGGACCGACGGATTCGACGGACCCCATATCGTAGTGGGAGACTTCAATACTCCGGTGGAAAGCCGGTCTTATCGGGAAGCCTGGGCCGGGTGGCAGAACAGCTTTTCATTGGCGGGGGTAGGCCTCGACGGAACCCGCCTCAACGGCTGGATAAGGGTTCGCATCGATCACATCCTGGCCAATGATGAATGGAAGGTGATCGATTCGTGGGTTGAGGAGGACGTGGGGTCCGATCACCTCCCGATCGTTGCCAGCCTTCGCCGTCGCTGACCGGCTCAGCCATCTCCACCCTCCCCCTGTCCCGAAACCAAAACCCCTCCCGGCCCCTTTGCCGCTCTCTCCTGCATCCTTTCGAAGATACTCAGATCCAATCGCCGGGTGATCCGATCCTGAGTGGCCTCATCGAAAAGGCTCCCGAATTTAGAGGGGGCCGCTTCAACCGAAGCGTTCACCTGGGACTTCCATTCCTCGTCCGGGCTGGTGAAGGACCCCCGATCGGCGGGGGTCAGCATACCCGCCTCGAACTCGAGGCCCACGACCCCGCAGAGGGTTTTCAGCGTTCTCTCCACCCCCGTCACCAGGCTCTCATAGAACACCACGGCATGACCAGGCTCCTTGATGGCCAGTTCGGTGGCTTTTATTGACCGGTTCCACTGACGGATTCCGTAGGCCGGATCGGCCTGGCGGGGGAAGCGGTCCGGGTACTTCCGTCCGCGGTCCACGATGGAAGCCACTACATCCCGTCCCTCCCGCACCATGTGGATGCAAAGAGCCCCCGGGATCGCTCGCTGGATCCTCACGGCATGGAAGACGTGCCGAGGAGTCTTTTCGACCCAGCTGTCCTTTCCGTGAACTTCCGCCAAGCGATCCAGGAATGCCACGACATCCGACAACGAATGGGAGAGTGAGATTCGGCGAGGGGGAAGAGGCGGCAGTTGGCCAGGAATAGGCCGTTGTGAAGACAGAAGCCTGGCGAGGGCTCTCCTCTCCTTCCCGAGGGTCAAACCGAGGCGAGCCCAGGGAAAAACGCTGGCCCGCATACCGAACGCCTTGAGAAATACCCCCGTTTCAGGAAAGGTGTGGACCCGGGAATGGCTGGCGAACAGGCTCTGAAGGAGGGTGGTCCCCGAGCGGGAACACCCCACGATCAATAACCGTCGGAAATCCGCGTCGGAATCACCCATGGGTGGTCCAAAGAGTTGGGAGTTACTTGCAGACCTGGTGGGCCTCGTCCACGTCCACGGTCACGTTCCCGTCGTCGTACAGGGTGAGTTTTACGATCCCGTAGAAATGGAGGTTCGGCACCCTTCCCTGCCCGATCAATTTGTCCTGGCGAGAGGCTCCGATGACCTCGCCCTCCTCGACTTCTCCGGCATTGAAATAGGTGATCTTGTCCGAGAAGACGTACTTCGCATGGGATGTCCGGCCCACGCCGAAGCCCTGAGCGTTTACCCTGAGAAAGGACGTGGGGCCCGTCTTCCCCCTCACCTGATCCTTGCTGAGGTTATGGGAAAACCCACTGACATCGATCCACTCATCTTCATAGTCAGGGCACCCTTCGACAGGGAAAGCGAATGGCCTCCATTCGACGGTGGCCGCGGTCCCCTTTCCCGCCAAAAGAAGGGTCGGCGACAGCTGTGCCTCTGCCTCGAGGGACATGACCGAATCATCACTGACCTCCGTGGGAGCCTCTCCACAGGAAAGGGAAATGCCGGCCAGCAGGATCAGGACCAGAATGGGGGCGCGCCTCATCGCCGAACTCCTAACTGAAGGTAAGGGGAGCAGTCGAGCTACCATGGGCCCGGAAGCTTGGACCCCGCACATCCGTTGCGGCGAAGATGTGGCCCGCCGGGAGGAGAGTCAAATACCTTCTTCTTTTGGACCGAAAGGGAGGATCCCGGGGGAAGGAGAACCTGTTCGCGCCCCCCGGGCCTGAATGCGCTTCATTGGTCAGCCGGGAATTGCCTCTCTCATCGGTTTCCGCTAAGTACCGGAGAACCCCTGCCGAGGAAGGGAGACCTATGACCCCAACGCTGA
>JBDRDQ010000142.1:0-2770 GCA_043820695.1 Gemmatimonadota bacterium
AGCACGGATTGCGAGGGAAAAACCGGACTACCAGACATAGGAGGGTCGGATGAATCCCCTGATTGGCCACCACGCATTTCCGCGCGCCGGGATGCTTGCGCTCTTCCTTCTAGGCGTCGCCGCTACCTCTTGCAGCCCCGCCGCAGAGGAAGAGTGGATCTCCCTTTTCAGCGGCCGGGACCTTTCGGGATGGACCGTCAAAATCACCGGGAGTGAGGTCGGGGAGGATTCCCTGGGCACCTTTCGCGTCGAAGACGGGCTTCTGACTGTTGGCTATGAGAACTACGAAGGCTTCCAGGATCGGTTCGGGCACCTCTTCTATCGCGAGCCCTTTTCCCACTATCAGCTACGTGTGGAGTATCGGTTCGTCGGTACCCAAGTCCCTGGTGGGCCAGGTTGGGCTTTCAAGAACAGTGGCGTGATGTTCCATGCCCAGAGCCCGGAGTCCATGCTGAAGGATCAGAGCTTCCCCCTCTCGCTGGAGGCCCAGTTCCTGGGCGGAAATGGGACCGACGAGCGGCCGACCGCAAATCTCTGCACCCCGGGCACTCATGTAGATGTCGAGGGGGTCAGGGTCGAAAACCACTGCATTCCTGCGGCAGCACCGACCTTCCACGGCGAGGAATGGGTGACGTTGGATCTTTTTGTCCTGGGTGATTCCCTCATCGTTCACCTGATGAATGGTGACACGGTCCTGGCCTATTCCCGGCCCGTCGTGGGAGGGGCTTCGCTGGATGAATTCGGAGAACCCGCCAGGGAGGACGGCCGGCCCCTGACCGAAGGCTACATCGCATTGCAGAGCGAAAGCCACCCGATCCAGTTCCGGCAGGTCCTTCTTAGACGGCTACCCGGAAATCACCGCTGAACTGTTCCAATTCCGTCCCCAGGTGCGATGCCGTGTGGATCGGACTAACATCGACGGTACCGGCCCGGTCCTGTTCGCCCGACCGGCCTCCATCCGAAAGGGGGAAGAATGATCGTGGGTCGCAGGAAGTTCCTTGAAAGCAGTGGCGCCACCCTGGCCGCCGCCTCGGTGGGATCGCTGGGAAGCTTGGCTGCCTGTTCTTTCACCTCTCCTGTTCTCGAGCCGCGGGTGGGTACACCAGGGATCGGGATCTGTGACTGGAATCTGGGCCCCATGTGCGACCCCGAGCAGATCCCCAAAGCGGCGGATGCCCATCTGACAGGGATCCAGGTGAGTCTGGGGAGAGACCCGGAGCAGATCCTCCTGAGAGGCCGGGCCGTCCGGCAGCGGTATGTGGAGATGGGCGCCCAGTACGGCGTCACCTTCCATTCCATCGCCCTGGGACTGTACAACAGCTATCCCCTGGCGGAAGAGCCTCGGTGTGCCGTGTGGTTGATCGAGGCCATCGAGACCGCCGTCGCGTTGGGAGCCAGAAACGTCTTGATGGCCTTTTTCGGGGACGGCGACCTTCGCCTCAGGGATGAGAATGGCGAGTTCGTCAACGAGGCCGAGGGCGGGTTTGCCTCCTTCCGGTTGGACGAACGGAAGGTCGGCAGCGTGGTCGACACGCTGACGCAGGTCGTCCCCCGGGCCAGGGATGCCGGCGTGGCACTGGGCCTGGAGAACACCCTCGCCGCAGCGCAGAACCTGGAGATCATCAGCCGTGTCGGATCCGAGTGGCTCCAGGTGTACTACGACCTGGGCAACTCCACCGGAAACGGGTACGACGTGCCTGCCGAGCTGCGGATGATCGGTAGCGACCGCCTCTGTGAGGTCCACCTGAAGGACTGGAACACTCCGCTACTGGGTAGCGAGGAAGGCATGGTGGACAACGGTGCGGCTGCCGCGGCCCTGAGAGAGATCGGCTACGACAAATGGCTGGTCCTGGAAACCAGCGGACGCCAGGATCAGTTCGTCGAGGATACCCGGGCTAATGTGGCTTGGGCCAAGGAGACGTTCGGGGTCGCATGATTCGGGCCGCCGGCAGATTCCTGCGCCGTCCTTTTGTCTGGGGCGTTGGAACGGGCATCCTCCTCCTGCTGATGCTGCGGGGTGGGAACACCCTTACCTCCAGCGACAGCTTTTGCGGGTCCTGCCACGTTCACCCCCAGGCCACGGCTTCGTGGAAGCAGTCCACCCACTTCGCCACCCAAAGTGGCACCGTGGTGCACTGCGTGGAGTGTCACCTTCCTCCGGGAGGCCTGGCCTATGCTACTCAGAAGGCCCGGCTGGGACTCCAGGACGCCTGGGGGAAGGTCTTCAAGGACCCGGAAAACTTCGACTGGGAGGGGCGCTCCACCCTCGAATATGCCCGCGCCTACACCTTTGAGGCGTCGTGCATCGACTGCCACCCGAACCTCTTCCCCATTTCACTCACCGACGAAGGAGAAGAGGCTCATCTCCATTTCGAACGTCGGGCCGATGAGGTGCGTTGCATCAACTGCCATCTTCATGTGGGGCACTTCGATCCCGACGCCACCAAGGAGATCGATTTCGGAATCGTGAAGATGGCGGATGCGGAAATCTACGACTCGCCGGCCATAGTGGAGGACTTCACCAACTATACGGAGCGGATCCCGGGTACGTCGGTGAACTTCGACATGATTGCGATTCCAGGCGGCACCTTCCGGATGGGGAGCCCTGAATCCGAGGCGTTTCGGGGCCAGGACGAAGGCCCTGTGCATGAGGTCACGATGAGCCCCTTCTGGATGGGAAGGGTCGAGGTCACCTGGAACGAGTTCGAAGCCTGGTATCAGGCCACCCGGGCGGAAGGCCGAACCGATACCCGTGTGGCCGGAGCTACCC
>JBDRDQ010000143.1:0-4199 GCA_043820695.1 Gemmatimonadota bacterium
ACACCAAGAGAGGAGAGAGTCGCACCTCGGTTTGGAGGGTTCCAGTCACCGGTGGCACCGCAGAAAGGACCTGGACCTTCGAAGAGGACCTTTATGACGCCTATATCAGCCTGGGTCCTGATGGCCGACAGGTGGCATACACGACCTATCATCAGGAGTTCGAGGTCTGGGTGATGGAGAATCTGTTCTCTGCGGGCGGGGCTGGTGGCCGTTGAGCGGACGGGGGTTCTTCACCGGCTTCTCATTCGCACCGCCGACAGGTCCTTCTCTTCCTCGCGGCGGTCCTCCTGCCCTGCGTCGCGCTGCAGCGACCCTTAGGTCAGCCCCTCAACTCCCGCACCAGAAGGCGGTGTCCCGCCCGGATCCGCCGGTCCAGGCTGCAAAGGGGTACCCGCCGGGCCTCGCTGTGGGCAGCCAGGAGCCGGTCAAAGGGATCCCGGGTCCACGACAGCGGGAGGGCCTTCTCCACCAGGGCGACCAGGGGGACCTCGTCGACGACGAAGCGGTGGTCGGCGGTCACGGCCTCGGAGAAGCCCGGTTGGTGGACCTCGAGTCGGCCGACTTCCGCCAGGAACTGGATCTCCAGAAAGGAGATCGGGGAGACCCCCCATGGCCGGTATGCGTCCAGCCAAGGGAATTCTCGCAGGCGATCTGCCCCCAAGACCGTCCAGAGGAGGAAGTGAGTGTCCAGGAGGACGTTCACCCCTCGGGCTCCAGGTCGCCGTCCTCCTCGGACCACGACCATCCCCACTGGTCCGCTTCGTCCACCCGCGTCACCCGGAGCAGGGCGGCGTAGTCGGGCAGGGTGGCTGCGTCGCTGCCGTCTGGCTCCCGCCTTAGAACGATGCGCCGTCCGCCCCGCTCGATGCACACGACGGCGCCCTGGGCCACCTCGTCCAGTAGGCGGAACCAGTTTTTTCGGGCTTCGCTGGCGGTCACGCGTTTCATATGTACAATGTACAACTCAGGCACCGTCCCTTCCAGGGGGCGTGATCTCGAAGTCTGGAGCTGGGGTCCGGGCGATGGCATGCTCCGGTGAGCTCGATTTCCGCCGCCTGACAACTCCATGACATGGGAAGGGCGGGTCATCCATATATTGGAGGCAACCCCAATTGGGATGGGTCCGGGCCATGGCTCCTCATTCGCACCGGCGACAGGTCCTTCTCTTCCTCGCGGCAGTCCTCCTTCCCTGCGTGGCGCTGCTGGCCCTGGGCCTGCGCCTCGTGGTCCAGGAGCAGGAGCTCGCCCAAGCACGCCTCGAAGATGAACAGCGCCGGTTGACGAGACAGATCCGGCAGGACCTCTCTTCGAACCTCGAACGAACCGCCCTTCGCCAGGTCACGGCCCTCTCCTCCCACCCCGAGCTTCTTGCGGCCAGAGCCTACGACGACTCCACCGTGGTCCTGTTGGCCCGGGTAATCAACGGACAGCTCATCCTTCCGTGGGAACAGGATGAGAGGCCCCGCGAATCGCGGGCTTTCCTGGGCCGCGGCGCGTTCGGAGAACGGATAGTGCGGGGGCAACAGGCGGAGTTCGCTGCGGGAGACCCGGAAGGTGCCCTGGACCTCTATCGGCAGGCCCTCGATGCGGCTGACCACCCCGTCCAGGAAGCCCAGGCCAGACTCTTTCTCGCCCGGGCGTCGGCCAAGATCGGCAGGGAGGAAAACTCCATCAGTGGGTATTTGCAGCTGGTGACACTGCCCCCTGAAATCGTAGACGAGAACGGGATCCCCATCGCCCTCTACGCAGTGCGACAGCTCCAGAGGACCGATCGGATCTATCCTGAAGTCCTGGATGCCGTCCACAGCGTTCTATCCACCGACCGCTGGCTCCCACCCCCTGCCCTGTACCTCCTTCGGGATCTGGTGGGCACGCTTCTGGAAAGCGCACCGGATGCCCGCGCTCGGGGAGACGCCCGAAAGCTGGAAGAGGTTCCAGGGATGGCCGAAAGGGTCACCCGCGAGCTGGCCCGGACGGAGCAGGGTCTGGACCTCAAACGGGACTTAGCAAACCTGGGCCTCAGGTATCCGACCGCCACCGCGGCTGACGTGGAAACCAGGTGGATTTCCTACGGGATGCCAGCCTGGTTTATTGGCGCCGCACCCGTCGGGGACGGAGTGGACGGGTTGGTGGTGGCGATCGGCGCCGCACCCGCATTAGCGTCCCTGGAGGCGGAGACGAACCGTTCCGGAACCGACGTCGGTGAGGTTTCGATCACCGCCGAGCCCTCTCGGGAGAGCGAGCCCCTGGGGTCTGAGTTCCCTGGCCTTTTCGTCCGTTTCAACACCCCTGAGGGCGGATTGAACAACCAGGTGGGGAGCGTCCAGTGGTGGTTCTACTCGGCCGGTTTTCTTCTGGTCATCGGCGTGACCCTTTTCGGCGCCTATCTCCTCTGGCGAGATGTCCGTCGTGAAGTGCAACTGGCAGAGACCCGGTCCCGCTTCGTCGCCGCCGTCTCTCATGAGCTGAAAACTCCCTTGACGGCCATCCGCATGTTTGCCGAAACGCTGAACGAAGGCGGAGCCGTGGATTCGGACACCCGGAGCGAGTATCTCGAAACCATCGTGAACGAGAGTGAGCGCCTCACCCGTTTGCTGAACAACGTTCTGGACTTCTCGAAGATCGAGGGTGGAAAGAAGACCTACCGGCGGGAATCCCAATCCCTGGAGGAGATCGTCCGTTTCACTGTCCGGGCCATGCGGTATCCCTTGGAGCAGAAGCGATTCGTCCTTCGGTTGGAGATCGATGAGGACATGCCCCCGGCTCGGGTGGACCGGGACGGAATCGAGCAAGCCATCATGAACCTGCTGGCCAACGCCATGAAATACTCGGGTGAGAGCCGGGACATCGACCTGCGGCTGAGATCGGAGGATGGAGAGGCCGTCATCGAGGTGTCGGACCTGGGTGTGGGAATCGGACCGGCAGAAGTGCCCCGCCTTTTTGATCGTTTCTACCGGGTGTCTAGCCCCGAGAACGACCGCATACCTGGCACGGGCCTGGGGCTCACGCTCGTCCAGCACATCGCCCAGGCCCATGGCGGCCGGGTAGTGGTAACCAGCGAGCCCGGGAAGGGCAGCACCTTCTCCCTGTTCATTCCCTTCGATGGAGCCGGTGCATGAGTCGCATCCTGGTGATCGAAGACGACGCAGCGATCCTGCGGGGCCTCAAAGACAACTTTGTCGCCGAAGGGTACGACGTCCTGGTCGCCGAGGACGGCGTGGAGGGGTACCGCCTGGCCCGGGAGAAGGATCCGGACCTGATAATCCTGGACCTCATGCTGCCCGCCCTCAGCGGCTACGAGATCTGCCGGAAGCTCCGGGACAACGGAGACTCCGTTCTGATTCTGATGCTCACCGCCCGGGGGGAGGAGGCCGACCGGATTCTGGGTCTCGACCTGGGTGCCGACGACTACGTCACCAAGCCCTTCTCGGTACGGGAGCTGAAGGCCCGGGTCCGAGCTTTGCTCCGGCGGTCCGACGCCCAATCAGCTCCACCGGACACCTTGAGCTTCGGCGAAGTAGTGGTGGACTTCCCTCAGTATGACGCTCGAAAGGGAGGAAACCCGGTGGAGATGACCCCCAAGGAGTTCGGGGTTCTCCGCTACCTGGCGGGCAAGCCCGGGGAGGTGATCAGCAGATATGAGCTCCTGGAGGAAGTTTGGGGGTACGGCAAGTTCCCCACGACCCGGACGGTGGACAACCACATCGCTGCTCTGCGGGCAAAGCTCGAGGACGACCCGGCGGAGCCCCGGTATCTCCAAACGGTTCACCGAGTCGGTTACAAGTTCGTTCCGTGAGGCCATGAGTGCCGGAAGGTCATGACATGTCCGTGACAGGTCCAGGACGTCAGGCGGGAGTTTTTTGTGCGGATCTTGTGCTACCCACTCTCCGCGCAGTGACACTACGGGTCACCGGTCACCCCATCTTGTTGGGGACACAGAAACCGATGACCGGGAGGAGATCATGAGAATCTTGAGGATTGGCTTGTTTGGCGTCGCCCTGACCCTGCTCATGAACGCTCCGGGGATGGCGCAGACCGGTCACGATCTGTTCCAACAAGCCCTGGTGAAGGAACAGGCCGATGGGGATCTCCGGGCCGCCATCGCGCTCTACCAGCGGATCGTGCAGGAGTTCGCCGCCGACCGTGCCCTCGCTGCAAGAGCGCTGGTCCAGATGGGCCAGTGCCACGAGAGATTGGGG
>JBDRDQ010000144.1:0-5692 GCA_043820695.1 Gemmatimonadota bacterium
GAGGGGAAAATTGGGGCCTGAAAACTTGCCCGAAGGTCTTCGCCCGGAAGAGCTGCTTCGGCTCTACCGAACCATGGTCACATCCAGAAGGCTGGACGACCGGGAAATCAGCCTGAAACGGCAAAACAAGATCTTCTTCCAGATCTCGGGAGCCGGCCATGAGGCCATCCAGGTCGCCCTGGCTGCCCACCTTCGCCCGGGATATGACTGGTTCTATCTCTATTATCGGGATCGGGCGTTCAGTCTCGCTCTGGGGATGTCCCCCCTGGACCAGCTCCTCCAGGCCGTAGGTGCCGCCGACTGCCCCCAGACGGGCGGCAGGCAGATGCCTGGGCATCCCACCAGCGTGGGGCTACAGATCCCCAGTTCCTCCTCCCCGACCGGGACCCAATTCCTGCAAGCGGTAGGCACGGCAGAGGCCGGATATCGTGCCCGCATCCAAGGAGAACTCAAAGGGAAGGTCACGAACCCCCGGGACGATGAGGTAACCGTAGCTTGCTCCGGCGACGGGACCACCTCCCAGGGTGAGTTCTGGGAGGCCATGAACACGGCGTGCAATCTGAAGCTACCCGTGATCTTTCTGATCGAGGACAATGGGTACGCTATCTCCGTGCCGGTGGAGGTCCAGACGGCGGGGGGGAGCATCTCACGCCTGATGTCGGCGATGCCGAACCTCTTCATAAAAGAGTGCGACGGCACCGACATCCTGGACAGCTACGCCTCCGCTGGAGAGGTCGTCGCCCACTGTCGAGCAGGGCACGGCCCCGCCCTCCTCCACGCCCACACCACTCGTCCCTACTCCCACTCCATGTCCGACGACGAAAGGATGTATCGAACCCTTTGGGAACGAGAGGAGCAGGACCGGAAGGATCCCCTCACCCGGACCCGGGCCACCATCCTCGAGCTCGGCATCAGTACCGAGGAGGAGCTGGACCGCATGGAGGAAGAGGTGGAGAACGAGGTGGCCGCGGCGGCCGAGGAGGCAGTTCGCCATCCGCAGCCGGAGCCCGAGACGGCTCTCCGTCACCTCTTCTCCGAGGACGTTGACACAACCGGGCCCGAGTTCGACACCGAGGACTCTCCTGCCTACACGGAGGACGGGAGGTTGCTCACCATGGTCGATCTCCTGAACGCATGTCTCCAGGACGAGATGGAACGGGATCCGGGGATGGTGATCTTCGGGGAGGATGTGGCCGACGCGTCCAGGGAGGAGATCCTGGAGGAGGTGAAGGGAAAGGGCGGGGTGTTCAAGGTCACCCACGGCCTGCAGCGGCGCTTCGGAAGCAACCGGGTCTTCAACTCCCCTCTGGCTGAAGCCAATATCATCGGCAGAGCCATCGGAATGGCCGTTCGGGGCCTGAAGCCCGTGGTGGAGATCCAGTTCTTCGACTACATCTGGACAGCCTTCATGCAGCTCCGGGACGAGCTGGCCATGATGCGTTACCGGTCCAACGGTACCTTTTCGGCGCCCGTGGTGGTTCGGGTCACGTACGGCGGGTACCTGAAAGGGGGCGGTCCCTATCACTCTCAGACCGGCGAGACCCTATTCACCCACACCCCCGGACTCCGGGTCGTTCTTCCTTCTTCGGCCGAGGACGCCAACGGTCTGCTCCGGACGGCGATACGGTGCCAGGATCCGGTCATCTTCCTCGAACACAAGCACCTCTACAGGCAGGTCTACAACAAGGGGAGGAATCCGGGGCCGGACTTCATGATCCCCTTCGGGAAGGCCAAGGTGGTCCGGGAAGGCTCGGAGCTGACGGTGGTGGCTGCAGGGGCGCTGGTGAAGCGGTCTCTGGATGCGGCCAAACTGGCGTCCGAGGACCATGGGATCGAGACCGAGGTCATCGACCTCAGATCCCTTTCCCCCCTCGACATGGACACCATCGCAGCCTCGGTGAAGAAGACCAACAAGGTCCTGATCACCCACGAGGATTCCCTTTCCTGGGGGCTGGGATCCGAGATCGCGGCCCGTATCGCAGACGAACTATTCCCCTGGCTGGACGGCCCTGTGAGGCGGCTCGCATCGCTGGATACCTGGGTGGCTTACGCACCCCGACTGGAGAACACCATCCTGCCTCAGACGGCGGATGTCCTGGAAGGGATCCTGGACCTGGCTAGGTACTAGCCCTTCAAGAGGCCCAGCTGGGAGAAACGGCAACAGCGGATCGGATCCCTCCAGCCATTTCAATACCGGGGAAGGTCAGGGTCCACCTCATCCACCCAGGCGAGGTAGCCCCCCTTTAGGTTGAATACTTCCTCGAACCCCTCAGCCATGAGGGCCTCCACCACCAGAGCGCTCCTGACACCGACATGGCAATAGACCACCAGAGGGCCTTTCCGGGGCAGCTCGTCCAGCCTTCCCGGGACCTCCCCAAAGGGAATGAAGCGTGCCCCCAATCCGGCCAGGTTGCCGATCTCCCACTCGAAGGGCTCTCGAACATCGAGAAGGGAGGGCCGGGGGGAATCCGCCAGCCGCGCCCTCAGCTCCAGGGCGGTAATCTGGGGAATGGGGATCCGGGAGGGAGGGAATCCCACCGGATCCAATCCGCAGAAGATGTCATAGTCCACCAATTCCCTGATGGTCGGCTCTTCACCGCACACTGGACAACCGGGGTTTCGACGAAGGCCAATCTCCCGGAAGGTCAGCTTCAGGGCGTCGAACATCAGGAGACGCCCTACCATCGGGGTGCCTACCCCCAGGATGAGCTTGATCACTTCAGCGGCCTGAAGAGATCCGATGATCCCGGGAAGCACGCCCAGCACGCCGGCCTCAGCGCAGGTCGGCACCATGCCAGGGGGGGGCGGCTCACGAAATAGGCATCGATAACACGGACCCCCGTCGACGCCGAACACGGAGAGCTGACCCTCCCAGCGGTCTACCGCACCGTAGACATAGGGCTTCCCCAGGAGGACACAGGCATCGTTCACCAGGTAACGGGTGGGGAAATTGTCACTTCCGTCCACCACCAGGTCGTATCCCTCCAGGATTTCAAGGGCGTTGGCGCTGGTGAGCCGGACCTTGTGCGGCACCACCTGTACGTTGGGATTGAGCTCCCAGAGGCGGGCCCGGGCCGACTCCACCTTGAATTGTCCCAGATGGGAGATCCCGTGGAGGACCTGGCGCTGGAGGTTGGAGAGATCCACGAGATCGGCGTCCACCACGCCCAAAGTACCGACCCCCGCGGCGGCCAGATAAAGGGCCACCGGAGATCCCAGCCCCCCGACTCCGACCAGGAGGACCCGAGCCGACGCCAACATCCTCTGCCCCTCCGGCCCTACCTGAGGCAGCACGAAATGCCGGGCGTACCGGAGCAGGTCCTCCCGCTGGAAGCCCGCGTAGGGCGATTCCGGAGACCCGCTCGGGTCCGGTCGTCGTGGTGGTGGGTGGGAATCGGTCATGTCTTTTGGGGGTTACCCCCCCTCCTCCACCTCCGAGAAGGCAAGCCTTCCGCCCCGGGCCGTCACCAAGAACGCGCCCGATTGCTCCATCAGGGAGAGAACCTGCTCGTTGGTCCCCTTTTCCCAGTTGGAAACCACGTCAGCCAGCTGCACCGAGGTGAGATAGAAGTACCAGGGGATGTTCAGGGTAGAACGGTCAGCCCAGACCTTTCGATCCTTGAAGCCCCGGAAGGAGTAGACCTCCTCCATCAGGGTCAGGGACCGCTGCACGTCGAACCAATCTTCCCCGTACCCCGAGGAGTTCTTTACCAGGCCCGGGTCCCGGGGGGCGTCCAGATCCCGTGGGACCAACTTCGCCGCCAGGCCATGGCGTACGGCCCAGGGCTTCAGGCCCAACTGCCCAAGGATCCCTGACGGGGTGGCGAAGTAGATGGGGCGTTCCTCGAGGCTGTCGAAGATCATGGCCAGGGTGAGCTGGTCACCCCGGTCCAGATAGGTGTTCGCCGGGTACTGGACGGCTACCGGACCCAGAGGAACCGTCACCTCGTTGGGGAAACTCCCTCCGGCGATTCGATCCATGTCCTCGTGCGTCAAGCTGAGGATGGGATTCTGAGGGGGAACCTCCGGAGCCGCGTAAAGGCCCCCTCCCTGCGCCGGAAGGAAGGGCCGTTGCCGGCCCGGGGTCGTCAGCTCCTGAAGCTGTTTGGGATACCAGCTCGTGTAGAGATACTGCCCCACCACCACCGTCACATCCTGGCGGATCTCCTCGACTTCCTGGACGTACCAGAGGGGGAAGGTATCATTGTCCCCGTTCGTGAAGATGATCCCATACGGCTCCACGCTCATCAACAGGTTGTAGGCCCAGTCGCGGGTGGCATAATCCCCCGCCCGACTCGCCCAGACCCAGTTGGATCCCAGGGGAATGAAGGCGATCAGGAGCACCGGCGCCGCCATGAGCTGTCGACGGGCTCCCGAGAGCGTCCCCGAGAGGGATTCTGAAATCCGGAGCCAGAGGGCCGTGAGCCCCATGCCGGCAAGGACTCCCCAGAGACCGAAGCTGACAACGAAGAAGTAGTCCCGTTCCCTCACCTCGTGGAGAGCCTGCGACTGGACTTCAGGGGCAAGAGAATAGCCGTATTTGAAATTCAGGTAGAAGATCAACCCGAAGGTGACGGTGAGGGTAAGTCCTCCTAACAGGTAAAAAGCTCCTCGCTCCGCCCCCCAAACCACCCATAGCCCCCAGAGCCCAAGGATCAAAAAGGCCAGCGTCACCGGATTCCGTCCGCTTCGTGGCAACTCCGACTGGTCCAGCCCTCTGGCCCATTGCCAATCGAAATATTGGAAATAGTTGAGGAACTGCGCGCCCAGTGGGGCCTGGCGATCGGATGCGGGGGGCTTCTGATATTGGAAGCGCGAAAGGACCAGGGAGAGGTTCTCGCATCCCGCCCGGCCATTGGTGAAAACCGATACCGCGGCCTCTCCGAATCCCTCACACGTGGGGTCTCCCTCGTTGATGACGGGATTCTGAGCCGCCCGAATGGGGAGGAAGAAATTGAAGGAGAGGCCGATCAGAACCAGCGGCACCCCCTTCATCCAAAAGTCCTTTCTAAACAGGACGGCGGGACCGACCAGGAGAAGGAAGAGTCCCAAAGCCGGGAGGGGAAGAACGGACATCAGGTGGTTAGTGGACCCGAGAGCGATCAGATAAAAAGCGGCCAACAAGTACCTGATCCCTCCCTCCTCCTTCCTTTTGTCCATC
Organism: Gemmatimonadota bacterium; assembly: GCA_043820695.1. GTDB lineage: Bacteria > Gemmatimonadota > Gemmatimonadetes > Longimicrobiales > Gaopeijiaceae > JABDNZ01. The sequence goes on from JBDRDQ010000144.1 coordinate 5,162, forward strand.
CAACGCAAGGCCAGCCACACGACGGCGGCGATGATGGCCACGCTGACGGTATAAACCTTTTCATTCACCGTGGATTGGTTCCAGACGGTAAAGGCCGTCGCCGAGAGGAGGACGGAGACGCCGGCACCCACCGTCGGCGTCCAGGGCCCGGCTAAAAACGGCTTACCTCCTCCGGCTGGCGCCTTCGCTCCAATGGGTTTCACGAACGCCCAGAGGATGCGATGCGCCACCAGGAAGTAGAAACCGGCGGCGATCGCGCTGGTGACCGCAGCCAATAGGTTTACCCGGACGGCAACGGGGAGGCCCGTCGGGGACAGGAGAACGATCCAGACTCTCCCCAGAGCCACGAACAGGGCATTCCCCGGTGGGTGGGGGATCCCGAGGATGTGGGCGGTGGCGATGTACTCGCTCGTGTCCCACATGGCGGTGGAAGGGGAGAGCGTCAGAACATAGAGGATAAGCACGCCCAGGCCCGCTACAAGAGCAGCTCGAAAAGGAGGTATGTAATCGGTCATCCAGATCAGATTCCTT
>JBDRDQ010000145.1:0-2292 GCA_043820695.1 Gemmatimonadota bacterium
GCCGCCGCCTGGTCGTGGGTACTCTTAGGCAAATTCAACGGATCCTTGCAGGAGATTCGCCATGAGCCCCATGGATCGCAGGAGGTTCCTGAGGGCAGCCACCGCTGCCGGACTCGCCGCCTTTCCTGGCCTCCTCGGGGCTGCTGTCCCGTGGTTTACCTCGAGTCGGCCGGGGCCCGACGGGGATCCTCTGCGGGCTTCCGGGCTCTGGAGAAGGGGAGACTACCCCCTCCGACCCGTACCGCTGGAGGATGTGAGGATCACCGACGGTTTTTGGCGTCCCCGGATGGAGGTGAACCGGGAGGTCTCTCTGGGTTACTGCTTCGAGAAATTCGAGGAGGACAGCGGGTTCAGCGTCTCCAAGCTCATCGAGGCGGCGGCCTACACTCTGGCGGATGCGCCGGACCCCGATCTGGCGGGATATGTTGACGATCGGATCGAGAGGCTTCTGGCCAACCTGGACCGGCGAATCCAAACCCCCGAGCAGTCGGTGAGGGTCTCCGGCCATTTTCTGGAGGCCGCCGCGGCCTATTCCAGGTACACGGGAAAGAGGAGGATCCTGGATGCTGCGGTCCGGATCGCCGACCAGATGGACCAGGCCTACGGCCCCGGGAAACGGAGCTACATCTCCGGGCATGAAGGCCTGAAGATCGGGCTGATCTCCCTTTTTCGAGCCACGGGGGACGATCGGTACTGGAAGCTGGCGAAATTCTTTGCCGACGAACGCGGCAGGGACGACTACGAGCGCTCAGGAGAGTACGCCCTGGACCGGACGTACGCGCAGGACCACCTGCCCGTGGTGGAGCAGACCGAGGCTGTAGGGCACTGCGTCCGGGCCACCTTCCTCTACATCCCCATGACGGACATCGCGGCTCTGGCCGAGAGCGATCCGTACCGGAACGCCGTCCGGAGGATCTGGCAGGACTCGGTCTCTCACAAGACTTACCTCACCGGCGGGATCGGGTCGGTCCGTTTCCACGAGCAGTTCGGGGTGCCCTATGAGCTTCCGAACCTGAGCGCCTGGAACGAGACCTGCGCCGCCTACGGCAACGTGGTCTGGAATCACCGCATGTTCCTGCTGGAGAAGGACGCACGCTACATCGACGTTATGGAGAGGGTCCTCTACAACGCGCTGTTGGTGGGGGTGTCCTGGGGGGGCGACCGGTTTTTCTATCAGAACCCCCTGAAGTCCTTCGGCGACTACGAGCGCTTCGAGTGGATCAACGTGCCCTGCTGCCCCCCCAACGTGGTGCGGATGATCGCCTCGGTGGGGAACTATGTCTATGCCACCGATGCGTCCCGGGATCTTTACGTCAACCTCTTCGTGGACAGCGATGCACGGGTGGTTCTGGGTGGGACGCCGGTGAGGATCCGGCAGGAGACCCGGTACCCCTGGGAGGGGAGCGTCAGGATCCAGGTCGATCCAGAGACCGAAGCGTCCTTTTCCCTCTTCGTCCGAATCCCCGGTTGGGCCGGAGGCTCGGTCATGCCCGGCGACTTGTACAGATTCGTGAACGGGGGCAGTGGCCAGCCGGTGGTTCGGGTCAACGGAAGGATCACGCCCCTTGCTCTTGAGGGTGGCTACGTCCGGCTCCAGCGCAGCTGGAGGGCGGGGGACGAGGTGGAGCTTGAGCTTCCCATGCCGGTTCGGCGCGTGGCAGCCCGCTCGGAGGTTCGGGACGACCGGGGCCGGGTGGCGCTGGAGAGAGGTCCATTGGTCTATTGCGCGGAGTGGCCGGACAATGGCGGCAGGGCCCTGAATCTGGTGGTGCCGGAGAACGCGCCTTTGGATTCAGAGTTCCGACCGGACCTCCTGGGCGGGGTTCAGGCGATCCGGGGAGAGGTGGCGGCCATTGAAAGGGAGGGCGCCGACGGTTCGGTCAGCAGGGTTCCCCACCAGCTCATTGCCATTCCCTACTTCGCCTGGGCCAACCGGGGGATGGGCGAGATGGCCGTGTGGATGGCAAGGGAACCGGAGGGGGCCTGGCTTCCGCCTGTGCTTCCGGGCCTCATCGCCGATATCCGGACCTCCGGAGGTGTGGAGAAGGGATGGACCGGCTACAACGATCAGAATGATGACCTAGGAGCCGTCTACGATGGGCGGGCTCCCCTGAATTCCGCCGACCAGTCGCACCGGTTCTTTCGCATGAGGCCCCCGGTGGGGGAGCCCGCGTGGCTGGAGTTCGCGTTCGAGGCCCCCACCACGGTGTCCAATGCGAAGATCTACTGGTTCGACGACAAGAGGTTTTGCAGGTTTCCGGAGTCATGGCGGCTCTTCTATAGGAACGATGG
>JBDRDQ010000146.1:0-3227 GCA_043820695.1 Gemmatimonadota bacterium
GGGGTGGACTGCACCTTTTGGGGGGCTTGCCGGGGTGATCTTCGTCGCCTTCATCGGCGCCGTCTTGCTACTGTTCATCCTCGGGCTCATCCGGCGCACGACGGGGCGGCGCGGCTGATCCGGGTCAAGGTTTCGGGGGCGGCATCTCACGGGTCCGGGGAATCCTTTAGGGCTGCCAACGTCGGAGATTGGGCAGCGGCGCTCGCAACGCTCCTGGCTCGGGATCCCCTGGGGCCGAGAGGACAGGACCCCCCTGGGCCTTGGGCCGAACCGTTATGTGGACGGTGACTTCAGCGGTTCTCTGATCGGGGAGAAGGACCCCGTCGGGCAAAACTAGTGCACGCTTGATGGAGCCCGTTTGGCCCACTGAGTCCAGGGGAACCGGTTCCGTGACCAGTTGGGAGGGGGATCTGCCTTCCGGAATGAGCACGGTGACGCTATCGGGCTCAGCCCGCAGCGAAACCAACTCCAGCGAGTCCGGCAGACGGCCTCGGGACGGAACATGGACCGGAAGCAGGGTGGGCGTCAGCGGCCATGCGCTCACCCTAACAACCTCCGGATCAACGTTATCCAGGGTGATCTGGTCCGGAATGTTCAGATTGCTGCGGTCGATGGTCAGCCGGTTCTCACCGTCCTGGGGCTGGTCCAGAAGGAGCGTAACGGCCAATTGGGCCGGGTCAACAAGCCGAAAGGCGTGGTCGGGACCCGAAATCCTCACTCGTACCGTATTGGGTCCCGCCTGGATTCTCCAGTTTGGAGGCACATTTCGATACTCGATCGGCACGTCGAAGCTGCGGTATACGACCTCCGGACTGTACGCAAACAGGATCCACATCAGTGCCGATACGCCGAGTGAAAGCGCCGCCGGATACAGACTGCGACGGTTCCACCATGTTCCCCGAAACCGATCGGTTTTGCCATAGTGCTTCTGCCAGAAGTGGCCAAGCCGCTCCCGGAGCTGGGACGCATCCTCCAGTTCGATGATCGCGCCTTCGTGAGCCAAACTGATCGTGCCGCGTTCCTCCGACACCACCACGATGAAGGCATCGCAGACCTCTGCAAGCCCGAGGGCCGCGGCATGCCGGGTACCGCCATAACGACTCACATCCGGGGAAACCGGCGCCAGGGGAAGCTGGACTGCGAACTTGGTAACCGTATTCCCCTCGATGAGAAGGGCGCCATCGTGCCCGGGGGTTCGATGATCGAAGAGACTGAAGAGAAGGGGTAGGCTGATGGCTCCCCCAAACTCGATTCCCCCCTGCATGTGATGGTCCCAGGGCTCCGCTCCTTTGACGGCAATGAGGGCTCCGGTGCGCATCTCGCCGAATTTGGAGGCGGCGTTCACCAGAAGCTCGACGGTGGGAGTTCCCGACGAGACCGGAGAGGAACGGCGTGAGAAGAGCCATGTCCCAGTTCGGTCGAACATGCGCCGCCAGTCGGCTTGAAAAGCAACGATCGCCGCTAGCGTGAGTTTACTGGGATCTGCGTAGGTTTTCCAACCCCAAGTCCATCAAAGCCCCATTCCACAGGGGTTTGTTTCCAACCACCACCCTCAAGTTTGCGTATACACAAAAGCTACATGCCAGGCCTCCTCAATAACGCCGTCGTATTTGGCCACAATGCTGACATAAACAAGCTTCTTGGCTCTTGACAGGAGAGGGCTATTGAATGTATATACAAAACATGGCAAGCTTACAAAAACATGTCGTCAGTGGAAACACGTACTGGCGTATCGTTGAATCGCGCCGCATCGACGGCAAGCCCAGGCCTGTGCCGATCCTGTATCTCGGCACCGCCAACAGTTTGCTCGACCGCCTGCTGAATGCACCGGCAGGTAGCTTGTGTGTGCGTTCGTTTCAGCATGGCGATGTGGCGGTCCTGAAAGCGGCCGCAGATCGCCTCGGAATCGTCTCCTTGATCGATCGGCACTTCCCGGGGCAGAGCGGGAAACGGCCCTCGGTGGGCACCACCCTACTGCTCGGTGCCCTTAACCGAGCGGTGAAGCCGCGATCCAAACGGGGATGGGCCGCCTGGGCGGCCAAGACCTCCCTTAACCAGCTCTTCCCTGGCTTGAAGGAGCAGTCGCTGACTTCGCAGTATTTCTGGGACCAGATGGATCGCATCTCTTTGGATGTTCTCCGAACAATCGAGGGTGAGCTGACCCGCACCGTGGTCCGCGAGTTGGAGCTCGACCTTGACACGCTTTTCTACGACACAACCAACTTTTTCACCTACATCGCCTCCACGAACACCAAGCCAAAGCTGGCCCAGCGCGGCAGATCAAAGCAGAAACGCAGTGACCTGAAGCTTTTCGGCCTCGCGTTGCTGGTGTCTCGTGAGGGACAGATCCCGCTGTGTAGCCACGTGTACGAGGGCAATCAGGTCGACAGCAAGGTCTTCCCCGACTCCCTCAGCCGCATCCGGGAGCGGCTGGCAGAGCTCTCAGTGGATCTCGAGCAACTCACCGTGGTCTACGACAAGGGGAACATGTCCAAGGCCAATCAGGCCAGGGTGGATGAGGCGCCCTTCGGCTATGTGGCATCGCTCACTCCTGCGCACCACCGAGAGTTGATGGCAATCGGGCTCGACCGTTATCGGCCGTTACCGAAAGAAGGCCTCCTGGAGGGCATCCCCGTGCATCGGTGCCGGCATGTGGTCTGGGGGGCCGATCGCACGGTGGTGCTCTTCGTCAGCGAGCGCCTGCGTGCAGGACAGATCCGTGGACTGCGGCAGCACCTGGAAAAACGCCTAAAGGCGCTCGCAAAGTGGAAAGAGCAACTGGCCAAGCCCGGCTCGGGACCACGCAGTGTGCAGGCGGCCCGCCAGCGCATCGACAAGCTTCTCTCCGGACAGCACCTCAGCGAAGTGCTCCACATCGAGTACGATGCTGATCGTGGGGGTGCAGACCGGCTTGAGTATTGGGTCGATGATGCGGCTGTCAGGCACCTGGAAACGGAAGTCTTCGGAAAACGGATCGTCGTCACCGACCGAGACGAGTGGACCACCGAAGACATCATCCTGGCCTACCGGGGCCAGAGCCAGATCGAAGCGGTCTTTCGGCAGCTGAAAGATGATGAGCACCTGGCCCTCCGGCCCCAGTACCACTGGACTGACCAGAAAATCCACGTGCATGCGTTCATTTGCCTGCTCGCCCTCTTGCTCGCCAGGACCGTAGAACATCAAGCTCGTGGTCTCGGGCGTCGTGAGGGGTTATCTGGCCTCCTCGA
>JBDRDQ010000147.1:0-2193 GCA_043820695.1 Gemmatimonadota bacterium
ACGGGCGTTGGCGGCGGGCTTCGGACACGGAAACGGAAACGGAAACGGAAACGAGGATGTTCCCATCAGCGGCTCTCGGGCCGAGCGGTATCAGGTGATGCTGCACGTCGACGCGGAAACATTGCGGGAAACCGGAGACCCGGGCCTTTCGGAGTTGGAGGACGGCACGCGCGTCTCCGCGGAGCCGAGCGGCCCGCCGGCTCGGTTCGCGCAGCGTGCAGAGAAGGGGACCCGCGAGACCGCCGAGCGAAGCGCAGGCGAAACGTCTCGGCGCCTAGCCTGCGATGCCAGCCTGGTCACCATTGCCCTCGGACCCGATGGCCAGGTGCTCGGGGCCGGACGAAAGACCCGCACCGTGCCCCCGGCGCTACGCCGGGCTCTGGAGGCCCGGGACCGGGGATGCAGGTTTCCTGGGTGCGGCGCTCGGTTCACCGAAGCCCATCATGTGAAGCATTGGGCCGATGGAGGAGAGACGAGCCTGGCGAATGGGTGTCTCCTGTGCCGCCGGCACCATCGGGCAGTTCACGAGGGCGGGGTGCAGGTTTGCTTGGATCTGAGAGGCCAGGTCGTGTTCTTCACTCCACGAGGGAAAGCCCTCCTCGGGGCGCCGCCGGCGGGTGCAAGAGTGGATGGAAGGCCGGCAGCCGGGGGGTCAGCGGATCCCGGCCGGAATCCCGGAGGGCCCATACCGGTTGGCGCCGAACCAGCACCGCAGATCCGGTCCGGCCACCTCACCGGCGCATCCCGATGGAAACGCGACGGAGACATCCCCTGGGCCGTCGAGGCCCGGGCTTGGGAGGCTCTCGATTCGGGTTGAGCGGCCCGCTCACCCGGAAATTCTCCGGGCCGCGGCCCGAAAACCCCAATCCGCATCTCCCTTTCACCCTAATCCACAGCTCCTCGGAAGGTTAAACTACTTCAACACCGGTAATTGGGGCCTGAACGGGTAGGTAGATGCGGTGACCAAGGTCTACGAAGAGCGTCTCCAAAGGTTCAGGGAGGCCCAAAAAAGGGAGGAGGCCCGGGGCCTTCGCCTGGGTTGGGCCAGGGCTGGCGTTTTTGTGGTGGGTTTTCTCTTCTATCTCGGCTTGGACATCTGGTCCGGGCCGGTGGCCAAAGCATGCGGGGTGGGCATGGGGTCGGCTCTGGTGCTCTTCGTCGCCCTGGTGGTTTGGCACCGAAGGGTCCGACGCCGTCGGGACTGGGCCGCGACCATGGTCCGGATCAACCAGGTCGCTTTGGCCCGGGTGGCTCGGGATTGGGAAGCCCTCCCTCCCGTGGCGTTTGAAGATCCGGGTTCCCATCACCCCTACGCTTTCGATCTGGATGTTTGCGGAGAGACCTCCCTCTTTCGCCTCCTCACCACGGTTACCCTCCCACCCGGGTTGGAAACCCTGAGACGGTGGCTTCTGGATCCGGCCCCTCCCGATGAGGTCCGAAAGCGGCAAGAGGCGGTGGCCGAACTCGCTCCTCATATAGAGTTCCGGCAGGCTCTCGAGGCCCAGGGATGCTTCCTGGACTGTCCGCCCTCAGAAGCTATCCGTCGTTTCCTGACCTGGGCCGAAAGTGATGGTTGGCTCTCGGGCCACGGCTGGGTCCTAGGGGGGGCCAGGGCCCTTCCTCTCCTGACGGCCGTGCTCTTTGCCCTCTCCTGGCAGGGGTTGATGGATGGCCCTGGTGGCTCGTGAGCATGGGGGCCGCATTTGCACTCGGGAACTACTTCCGCAACAAGATTCACCCTCTCATGGAGCTGGCGTCCGCGGGGCAGGAACGGTTTGGGCACTACGCTGCGATTCTCGGCCTTCTCCTCGAGGCCGAAATGGAGGCGCCGGCGCTTCGGAAACTTCAGAAGTCGGTTCGCAGCAGCCCCGTGGGTGCAAGCCAGGAGCTTCGGCGGTTGGGTCGGCGGGTCGCTTGGGCCGATGTCAGGTACAGCTCCATGGCCCACGCCCCTCTTCAGGCACTCTTCGTTTGGGACGTCCACATGCTGGCCGGACTGGAAAAGTGGAAGGCCCGCTCGGGACCCCACGTCCGAAAGTGGTTGGATGCACTGGGGGAGTTGGAGGCCCTCTCGGCCATGGCGGCTCTCCTGGCCGACAATCCGGATTGGTGTTTTCCGGAGTTTTCCGAGGACCCGGAGCGGAAGGTCGTGGCAAAAGGGTTGTGTCATCCCCTGCTTCCCCAGGATCGCTG
>JBDRDQ010000148.1:0-2520 GCA_043820695.1 Gemmatimonadota bacterium
GGCGAGGCCGGTCAAACTGTCGACGCAAAGGGGCTCGTGCTCTGTCCGGGCTTCATCGATCAACACTCCCATGCCGAGCTCTGTTTCGTCAGCGACCAGTCGATCCAATACCTCGAGGGGAGGATTCGCCAGGGCATCACCACCGAGATCCTAGGCAATTGCGGCATATCCGTATCGCCGGCCACCCCACAGTCCAAGGCCCTGATGAAAGCCTTCACGGGATGGATGTCTCCAGAGGAGCGGCCTTGGGACTGGGCGAGCATGGATGAGTACCTCTCCGTACTGGAGAGGATCGGCGTCCCGGTGAACATCGGGACCCTGACCGGACACGGGGCCATTCGTGCCATCGCCATGGGGTTCCGCAGCGGAAGGCCGTCGCCGGATGAGCTCGAAATGATGCGGACGCACCTTCGGGAGACTTTGCGGCAGGGGTCCTTCGGCATGTCGCTCGGCCTGATCTACGCACCCGGCATGTATGCGGACACGAGAGAGCTCGTCGAGCTGGCCAAGGTCGTTGCGGGGTATCAGGGGCTCGTCACGAGCCATGTGCGGGGATCGAGCGAGACCAACCTGATGGCGGAGAGGGAGCTGATCAGAATCGGGGAAGAGTCCGGCTGCCGCGTCCACCGTTCCCATAATGAGGGGGTGGGGCAGGACCACTGGGACAAGATCGCCAAGTCGCTCCAGATGGAGGAGGAGGCAAGGAGGCGGGGCGTCGACATCGCCTACGACATGTTCCCCTACACGGCTGCCATGACCATGATGCTGGCCATCTACCCGCCCTGGGCCCTGGAGGGGGGCTGGGAGGACCTGAAGGGCCGGCTCCTGGATCCGGAGACCCGTGCGAGGATCGCGGAGGACATCGAGGAGGTGGTGCCCGGGTGGCCCTCCTGGCGGGAGGGCTCGTGGCCCCACAATCTCGTAGGCGCCACCGGGTGGCACAACATATACATCGGCTATATCCCCAGCCAGAGGAACAAGGGATATGAGGGGCTGAATCTGGAGGATCTGGGGGCGCGGTTGGGCAAGTCTCCCTTCGCCGCCATCTCGGATCTGCTCATCGAAGAAGACGGAGGCATCAGCCAGCTCATCTTCGGGGTCTCCGGGGATCGTGAGACAGAAACCCCCCTCCATCAGTTGGTCACCCACAGACTTGGAGGTTTTTCGACCGACGCCATCGACATCGGAAAGGGGTTGCCGCATCCGGCAGCCTACGGGACCTATCCAAGGGTGCTGGGGAAGTATGTGCGGGAGGAGAAACTGCTCCCCTTGGAGGAGGCCGTCCGCAAGATGACGTCCTTTCCGGCCAGCCGGCTCAGCCTGAAGGAGAGAGGGCTGATCCAAGAGGGCTTCTTCGCTGATCTCGTCCTGTTCGATGAGTACCGAGTCATCGACCGGGCCACCTATGAAAAACCTCGCCAGTTTCCAGCGGGCATCGAATGGGTGATCGTCAACGGTGAGGTTCTCCTGGAATCCGGGGAGTTGAATCCAATCAAACCGGGCCGGGTATTGCGAAAGGAATGAGTGCGGGCCTCTGGGGGTCCGGCTCCGGCGAGTGGCTCCAGAGCGATGATGGAGAGGCGAGATGATCACGGATGACGAGTGGACGATATTGCGGCAGATTTCCGGTCCCCGGGCCTTGAGCCATGTCCACGAGCTGGCCAAGATCGGCTACCGATTCGCGGGAACGCGGGGCGACAAGGCCTCCATCAGATATGTGGAGGAGCAGCTCAGATCATATGGCCTGGAGATCAAAGAGACCCCCTTCCGCACGCTCACCTTTGAGGACGAGAAACCCCTTCTCAGGATCCTGACGACCGGTGAGGAGCTGGACGGTGTGGTGCCTCTCTTTTCGCCATCGACCCCCGGAGGAGCTATTGAGGCCGAGGCGGTTCTGGTGGGAGATGGCCAGGAGGAGGACTATCGACGGGTTGACGTCACGGGGAAGATCGCCATCCTCACCGAGGAGACACTGGGCTACTCCAAGTTCTGGATGGGGACGTTTGCCGACAGGGCGGCGCAGGCCGGGGCCGTCGGCATGATCTTCATTCATCCCATGCCGTGGCCTTACCGGATGAGCATGGAGGCCGGAAACGCCAACCTCGACAACCGCTTCAGCGAGAAGAAGCTTCCGGCCGTGTGCATCTCCGCCGTGGGGGGGTTCAAGCTCATGCACGCCCTGGGGGCAGGGCAATGCCGGGTTCGGATGGAGACCAAGAATCTGACCGAGGAGAGGGGGTCGGTCATCATCTCCGCTTTTCTACGCGGCACAGAACTCCCCGCGGAACGGGTGGGGATCTTGGCGCACCGCGACAACGCCATCGCGCCGGGAGCGAACGACAACGGCTCGGGAACCGGCACCCTGCTGGAGCTGGCAAGGGTCCTCAGCCAGACCAAGCCGAGAAGGTCCGTGGAGTTCATCTCCTCGACCGCGGAGGAGGACGCCACGCCTGGGGCCTGGACCTACTGCCATGTCCACAGGTCGGACTTGGTCAAGAACATGAAGGCCCTCCTCGATAT
>JBDRDQ010000149.1:0-4256 GCA_043820695.1 Gemmatimonadota bacterium
GGGGGGCTGGCCGCAACCCTCTCCCGGGCGCCGGGAGGACCCCTAAACCCAGCCCTTCTTCCGGAAATCCCTGAGGGTTTCGGCCCACTGCTCCATCTCCTCGGGTAGACCGAAGGAGCAGCGGTTGAACTCGAGCATGGGTGGGAAGGGTCGCCCGACGCGGATACCCGCCTCAGCCATGCGGTCTATGTACTGCTGCAGCTCACCGGTGATCCGGTGCATGACGAAGTTGGTGTGGGATGGAAGGTACTCCAGACCGAGCTCGTCCAACGCCCCATAGGCTATTCGCCGGCTCCTAAGGTTGGCGGCGACGCTCTTTCCGACCCACTCCTCGTCGCCCAGGGCGGCCAGGCCCGCCACCAGAGCCAGGTGGTTGCAGTTGGTCCCTGCCGCAAAGGCCTGGAGGGCCCGGGCCGTCTCCGGATGGGCGATGGCGTACCCCAACCGCATCCCGGCCATGCCGTACACCTTCGAAAAGGTCCGAGCCACCACCACATTGGGATTGTCAAAAGCCAGCTTGTCCAAGGATCGATAAGCGTTGGAATCCACGAACTCGAAATAGGCTTCGTCCACAAGGAAGTGGACGTTGTCGGGAGCCCGGTTGATCCAGCTCTCCAGATCGGCCACGGAGGTCAGGGAGCCCGTAGGATTGTTGGGATTACATACATAAACCAAGACCGGCCCGGAGGCTCCACGGGTAGCCTCCTCCATGCCGGTCAGGTCATGAGCGTAATCCGGCAGCAGGGGGATGGGCTTCAGGTCGATCCACGGGTGAGGCTCCGAGTATTCGAACACGTCCTCGAAGGTCGGGGCGGGGGCTACCAGGCGGAGCTGGGGGTCGAGCCGTGCTTGGACCCCCATCTGAAGAATCTCCGTGGATCCGTTCCCCAGAACGATTCCGTTGGTCGGGATTCCGTGGCGCTCGGCCAGGGCTTCGGCCACGGCTCGCCTGCTGCCGCCCGGGTATCGATTCGCTTCGCCCATCCCCCCCACGATGGCGTCTCTCGACGCCGGCGGCATTCCCAGGGCGTTCTCGTTGGAGCTGAGGCGGATGGGGTCCCCGCTCTGTCTTCTTCGACGTGGCGTCAGAAGGACGTCGGTCCGGGCGTCGAACGGAATAACCGCCGGCGCCCCCAGGGCCAAAAGTCCGTTCCTGAGAAAGGCTCTTCTTTTCATCGGTACCCTCCACTGAGTCTGGGCGCGGAAGAGCGCCCCTGTTACCGCAAGCTGGTTTCCTGAGCCGCACTCAGGAGAATCCCATTGAACACCAGAGGGAATGTGGCATGCGTCTGTCCGCGATAGGTGACCTGAGGGCCGAACATGTAGACGGTTCCCTCTCCCACATCGGCCTCGAGCATCGCCACACCCCCCTGAAGCTTTTCCTGTCCCCAAGCCCACCCGCTGCGAAGAGGCCTCTGGTCTTCATAGACCGCCAAGGGACGAACGCCCGTGGCTCCACTCTCCAAGGCGAAGACCGGGCTACGAGCGAAGTTGACGATGATCGCCTCATCCAGCCCATGAGTCACCAGGCTGTTCCCTCGAACCTTCACTTCGAGAAGGGTTCCCGGCACGAAGAACTCCTCGGAGCGGAGAGGGACCCCATTCTCGTCCGTGAGGAAGTCCCGAATGGGGAGGCCGAGGTGATACCCCAGGTTGGTGGATCCCTCGAGAGTGATGATAGTGCCGCCTTCTTCCAGGAACTTCCGGAGCTGAGGCACGGTGGATTGGGCCGTCACGCTGCCCAGGCGACTCCGGTACTCCGCCGGGATGGTCTCGGGGTTGGGGGCGCCACCCCGTCCTCCATACCCGCCCTCTGTCGCAGGTCTCGGGGAAGAAATAGCCCCGTCAGGGAAGATCAGGACGTCGAATCTCTCCCCAAGGCTGCCGGCATCCAATTCCTGGGGAAAGACGAGCTCGAAGTCCATGCCGAACTCGTCCAGAATGAACCTCACCCAACCGGATTCACTGGATCCGCCATACTGGTCCCAGAGTCCGATCCGAGGCTTGGCCAACTTCATGGCGGCCCCCCGGGGTCCCTCCGCCACTCCCACGAAGGTGAGGCCCAGCTCCCGGGCCAGCGGCTCAATCCGGCTCTGAGTCAGGGAGCCGCCGGGAATCCAGAATGTGCCTTCGGGATAGGTCGTCCCAGCAGAGGAAAAAGAGCTTGTGAGCCAGTAGACCTCTGATCCCTGGCTCAAAAGGGTGAAGACCGCTGAGAACGCGTTGTTGACCTCATGGCTGAGGAGGAAGCCCGATGGCCCTCCCTGGTCCGTGCGGACCACCCCGGCGGGAATGTCCATCACGTCGGCCACCGCCTGGAAGGGCCCATCAAACCCATCCATGATCCGGTCGAATTCTACGCCCATCTGATACGCCAGGGTCCACCCCGTCGCGTCATAGGGTGGGATGGGAGGTCCGCCGGGATAGGCGAAGTCGTTGGGATGGTCCTGGGGTTCGAACATGTCCAGGACGTGCGGTCGGTAGGCTTGGGCAGTCTTCACGACGAGGGATCCCTCTGGATAATCCACTCCTGCCACCCTGAAATCGGAGGTCGCCCGGTGCACGGCGACACCGTTCTTGATGAGGGTGTTCGCGAAGTGCACGGCCGTGGGGAAGTCCGTCTGGTCCGAGGGGATGATGAACCCTCTCGGGTCGGCCTTCTCCGGGGCTCTGAGGAATCGCTCGTAGTCCTCGACAGATCCACCCGCGTTCAGGTTGCCCAACTCGTCGGCGGCCGCATAAATGTCCGCCGGCCGCACCGTCCAAGAGTCCGTGCTTCCCTTTTCAATGGAGTTCATCCCCATCCGCCAGATGTTGAAAAGAAGGATGTCTTTGTTTCGGGACGCGTAGTCCATGACCGCCCAGTTTGCAGTCTGGGAGTATTCGATGCTGGTTCGAAACAGGAGTTCTCCCGGCTCAACCGGAAGGGGGATGTCAGTTGTGGCCAGTTGGCGCTGGGGCACGAAGGGAATCTCCTGGGGATTCGGGCCGCCCCGGATCTCGGTCAGAAGTCCGATGGAGTTGTGGAAGTAGGGGGTGGTCCTGAGGCCACCGTTCCACCAGATGGAGTAGTTGGCGCCGGATCGCCCGGTGGTCCCCCCCTTCCCTTCCTGAACGAAGCGGTGGTGCATCGCGCTACCTACCTGGTCCAGGGAAGTCATGATGAGGGGATCCAGGAAATGGTTCGGCGGATTCCGGAAGGGCGGGACGAACATGATGGTGCCCTGGGGCCCGGTCTGGTGATGATTGTAGATGATCTGGGGGAACCACTCCCGGTATTGGACCCGGAGCATATTGGTGGTCTCCTCCAGGTTGCCCATGTAGAAATCCCGGTTGTTGTCGTGTCCGGCATAGTAGTGGTAGAGGACCGGGATTCCTCCACTTTCACGTTCCTCCGGCGCGATGCCCTGGGCATCGTTTCGGTGGTACCAGTTCGAGACCAGCTCCATTCCGTCGGGATTGCACTGAACGGCGAGGATGATCAGGTCATCCAGAAACCGAAGAGTCTCCGGGTCGGTGGCGCTGGTGAGGCGGTACACCAGCTCGAGGAGCTGCTGAGCTCCCACCACCTCGGTGGCGTGAAGGCCCCCGTCGATCCAAACGACCGCCTTCCCGTCCTGGGAAAGCCGTCGGGCTTCCTCTTCAGAGATCCCCTCTGCCAGCGCCATCCTGTGAGCGATGTCCTTGTACCTCGAAAGGTTCTGATGGTTTTCCGGCGAAGTGAGGATGGCCATCAGCTGTGGCCGTCCGTCCTCCGAAAACCCGATGGTGTCCAGAATCATTCGGTCGGATTCCCCGGCCAGTTTTTCCCAATAGGCCTGGAGCCCGGTGTAGTTCACCAGCTCATAGTCGGCTCCGACCATATGGCCGAGCTGCTGCTCAGGAGTCGTGACCTGGGCCCGGAGCGCATGGGGCAGGAGGGCGAGGGCCAGGATGTGGAGAATAGCGAATGGAAATCGGGGCAACCTAAGCATGAGGCTTTCTCTCAAGGAAATGCGTTTCGCACGGATTGGAGAGTCCCTGCGTCCACGGCGGGCTTGGGCCAAGAAACTCCGCCTCTGTCGATGATACTCTGGACCTGGGGGCGTCCCGTCAACAACCGGGCTCAAACTACTATCTGCCTGGATGAGTTTCGGGATCATCCCGGGGATGGTTCCAGCCGTCCCAACGCCAGGAAGACCAAGGTGCCGGTGACGCTCTCAACGGGTAGGCCGAAGAGGGTGGCTACGGCATGCCGATAGACCCCCATCTGACCC
>JBDRDQ010000150.1:0-6556 GCA_043820695.1 Gemmatimonadota bacterium
ATCTGCCTGGATGAGTTTCGGGATCATCCCGGGGATGGTTCCAGCCGTCCCAACGCCAGGAAGACCAAGGTGCCGGTGACGCTCTCAACGGGTAGGCCGAAGAGGGTGGCTACGGCATGCCGATAGACCCCCATCTGACCCTCGTAATCCTTCACGGCCCTTCTCAAGTTCTCTTCGTCGCCCGGAAGAAGCTGGTCGGTCTTGAAGTCGAGAACCTCGGCCGTGACCAACTTGGTTCCCTCCCGGACCAGAACGACCCTGTCGACACGCCCCTGGAATAGGGCGTCCTCCAGCTTCACCGCGAAGGGCAATTCGGTGAGGACCTCGCTGCCCGGTGGATAGGCGTCCTGCTGAAGGCGGGACCTCACCTCCCCGGATCCGAGCCATCCCATGAGGGTATCCTGAAGGGCCTTGGAATCCACCGGCGATAGGTTGGGAACAACCCTGGTTCCGAGGGCGTGGAGGGCGGCCGGATCATGGATCCAGCCCTCGATCCAGGAGAGGGTTTCCAGCCAGGCATGGATGATCGTCCCCACTCTGCGACCATGGCTTCCGCTCAAGGAGAGGATTCGCGCCAGAGACTCCCTTCCCGCGTCTTTTAGGGCCGACGGGCTGCGGTGAGGGAGGAACCTCCGCCTGGCGGCCCTCCTTGGCGGGCGGATGCTCGGTTGGAGACCCTCTGAACGGGGTTCGTCTTCGCCGGCCCCTGGTCCCTGAAGACGAGAAACGCCAGAAGCCCATTCCCCATTCCCGATTTCGTAGAGGGTCGCGCCCTCTTCCGCGAGGGTTTCATCCAGACCCAGCGCGCCGCGAAGAAGCCCCGCAAAGGAAAAGGACAACTTGGGCTTTTCATCAGGCGGATCGGCGGCAGTGAAGAGATGAAGGGCATGACGGGCCCTCGTCAGGGCAACGTAGGCCACTCCAAGCGCGTCGTGAAGCTCACGGTCCCGGTCCTGCCGACCGGCCTCTTCGACTTCGGGAAAGAGAGGGCGAAGAATCTGGTTCAGGCTGGGGAATATTCTCAGGATCTTCCCATCTTCCGGATCCCTGAGGGGGAGGACCGCATGGTACAGCCCCCGGCCCCGGGTAAGACGGATGTCCAACTCCGGTAGGACGACCACATCGAACTCCAGCCCCTTGGCTTTGTGGACCGTCATCACCCGGACACGGGCCTCGGAGGGCGCCTCCACGGCCTCGTGTTGGACAAAACGGACGAAATCCCGGGGTCTGAGGTTCGATCGCGCATCCCAACGGAAGGCCAGCTCCACCAGCTGAAGCAGGCGCGCCAATTCCCTGCCATCCACGGCATCTTCGACCCTCAGTTGGTGGGTCCAACGGGTCAGCACAGTCCCATAGCCATGGGTCAGGAGTTCACGCCTGAGGCCGAGGGCCGCGCGGCGAGCCTGAGACGGATCATCGTGTGGCGTCAGGCCGACCATCGCCCCCAGGGGGGACCAGGCGACCTGGTACCGGGCCACCCGGTCTCCAGGATGATCGGCCAGGCGAAGGAGGGCCAGGAAGGTGGAGACAGCCGGGGAATCGGTGAGGGTGGTGGCTCCCTCCTCGGATGCCTCGACACCCAAGCTCCGGAGATGGGCCATGAGCTGGGAAACCGTGGCATTCCTTCTTACCAGAACTCCCAGTGTGGCTTCCGGACTTTGGCTCTGCAGCTCTCGAATCCGGCCCGCTGCCCAGGCCATGAGGGCAGGTCGGTCGGACTTTCCCATCCGAGCGTCCCGGGGTCCGACCTCCAGGGAGACATACCCGGGGATCTCCAGCGCGGGGCGATGCATGGGGAACCCCTCGGACCAATCCCTAACACCTCCAATGAGGTCCGCCTCCGCTTGCCAAACCGGGTTTTCCGGGAGCTTCCCAAAGACCTGGTTCACTATCTCCAACACCGGAGCGGAGGACCGATAGGACCGGTCGAGGGATCGTTCTTCCATCCCGAACCGGGCCCCAACACGTCGGGCCAGCGACGGCTCAGCTCCTCTCCACCCGTAGATGGATTGTTTCGGGTCCGCCACCACAAGCGCCGAGCGTTCCTCCGGGTGGCCGGCCAGGAGTTCCGATACCAGAGGCTCCAACGCCTCCCACTGGGCACGGGACGTGTCCTGGAACTCGTCCAGGAGGAGGTGGTGGGCCTTCTGGTCCAGTCGATACCAGAGGTCGGTCCGGGTCGTCAGCGGATCCGCTCCGGCCAGGAGGTACGTGATATCCTCGAACCGGTATGCTCCTTCCCGACGGTGGATTTTATCCAGGGCGCCATCGAAGCCCAACACCAGGGTTCGGAGAGCCCGGGTCTGTGCCGCGAGCTCTTCTCTCAGAGCTTTCGTCACCCCGGCCAAGGCCCTCTCGAACGCCTTTCGAAGCTCCGGAGGGACCGGTTTCCGATAGTAGCTTTCTTCCCCGGCCAGTATCTTGCTTGCCAGCCCTTTTCCGCAGAATCCCGTCCAATCTCCTTTCTTCAAGGCATCGATGCCCTCGGATATCGCATTTTCAAACCGGGTGTCCGGGGCTCCTCGGGCCGTTTTCGGAAGAGGTGCGTTCTGGAGCTCACGAAGGATATATTCCCAGGCGCCATCGGCCCTCGCCCCCCCCTTCCCTTCGTAGATACCCGCGCCCGGTGGGTGCCATACGGCCTCCGGGTCCGAAAGTCCCTGCTGATGGAGGAGGGCCCGGAGTTCCCTGAGCTGGACCAGAAGGCGCTGGTGAACGCCCCTTCCCGATTCCCCCCGCATGGTCATTCGCACCAGCTCCACCATCTCCAGGGGATCGGCCCCGGACAGAAGCTCTTGGAGGGCCTCCGACTCCAGCCTCAGGGAGGTGGGCTCGTCACTGATGGCCCAATCCGGGGGCATCCCCAGTTCCCCCGGGAAGCTCCCGGCGATTCGAAGGAAGAAAGAGTCCAAGGTCCCCACATTGGCCCGGTGGAGTTCCCGGACCAGGGAGCGGAGAAGGGCCGGGAAGCTCTGGAAGGCCCCCGGGTCCTCCCCGAGCGATAGGCCTGGGAGGAGGGTTTCTCTGGCGAGGGCCCTGGCCTGATCCTCGTCCAGGGAGGCTCTTGCCAGGCGGGAGAGCACCCGGGTCAGGATCTCCCCGGCTGCCTTCCGGGTGAAGGTCGACGCCAGCAGGGAGTCTGGAGGCGCCCCCCGAGCCAACAGGCTTATCAACCTGCTTGAGAGGGTGAAGGTCTTCCCGGTCCCTGCCGAGGCCAGGACCACCTCCCTGGGAAGGAGGATTTCCCCGGGGGCCGAGGGCTTGGCGGCCATCACTCCTCGTCTCCCTCGGTTTGGAAGAGGCCCCGTCCAAGGAGGACTGCCAAGTCCCCCCTGGCTTTCCGACCGGACGAAACAGGATCGAAGGAGATCCCTCCGGCCTCCCTCAAACTGCGGATCACCTTTCGGGCAGTCTCCTCCGCCGTTTCCAGATCTGCCGGAGTCCAGCCGGCGACGGCCGGGGTGATTCGGCCGGTGTCCTTTGAGAGAGGGAGGTAGGCCAGATCCACCCTCACCCCGGGAGCAGGTGGTTCCAGACCAGCACCCTCCGCTCTTTGGAGCCCATCCAACAGGTGGCGGTAAAGGGGGAGCTGCAGGTCCTTCCAATCCCCATCCCTGCCGCGAACCGAGGCAGGGTCTGCTCCGCCGTCGCCCGTCTTATAGTCGAACACCATCCAGGAGCCCGTCGTCCGGTTTCGGTCGATACGGTCGATGCGTCCGGAGAGAAAGACCGGAATTCCGTCCACGTCGAAGGGAACTCCTCCGGCCGGGGTTCGGGCTTCGGAGCAGTAGATCTCCCACCCCTCTTCCACCCACTCGGCTTGCCATTCCGCAAATGCCCTGAGCCGGGTCCGGAGCTGTTCTACCTGGAGGGGAACCGTCGGGAGAGGGTTCGGCCCGAAAATCCTCTCCACCCGACGAGTGAGGATCGTGTCCAGGCGCCTTCTGATTGCCTCAGGATCGGGAGATCCGGCTTCGGGGCTCCGGGCGAATTGCTCCAGGATCTCGTGGGCCAAAGTCCCAAAACCCATGGGATCCAGCTCCTGGAGGTCGTACCCGGGCTCCTCCAAACCAAGGAGGCTCTGAAGGGCCCAGAGGTAGGGATCCTCGAGGAGGGCCCGGAACGCCGTGACCGGGAGCGGTCGGGGAATCTCCGGGAGATGGATATGGGGTTCCGGAGGTAGAGGGAACCGGCTCCGGGCTCTATTGTCGGGGCCCGGGGGGAGCTTCGGACGCCTGCCGTCAGCCGCCGGGTCTGCCCCCGTGAGCATCAGTATTCTGCCGGCCAACTCCTCATCGGTACCGGTCAACAGCAACCGACTCGGCCGAAGGGGGTCACCGGCGGCGGTTCGACGTCCGGCGATGATCACGCGAGCCTGGGTCGACTTGACGAGGGTGGTCAGGCGGTACGCATCCCGCGCATACCGGGCTCGGTTGTCCTCCAACCCCAGCCGACTCCGGAGAGCGTTGGGGAGGAATGGATCTGCATTTACGGCCTCCGGAAGGAAGGGATCACCTACCCCCGTCAGAAGAACCACCGGAGCGTCGTCCAACTGGAGCTCCAACCATCCCACCATCTCTACCGCCGCTTCCTCCGCCTCTGGAGGAATCCGGCCGTCCCGAAGCTCTCCGAGCAGGATCCTGAGGGCTTGGTGGCCCGAACAGCGTTCATCCAGGCCGGGCGGAAGTTGATGGAGAGCTTCCGCAGCGTCCCGAATCAGCATGGAAGCTTCCAGAAGCTGGCGATGGTAGTGGGGATCAGGTTCCCACACTCGGTCACCGTAGACGCTGGCCAGGAGCGAGAGAATGCGAAGCATCCACTCCGAAAGCGCCGCCGTTCCTTCCAGCTGCCCAAGGAATTCGGGCCCGTGGAGCCTGTCCTGGATCTCGGAGAGGCCCCCGCTGCCGGGCGGTCCATCCAGGAGATGGCCCGGCACCACGAGGTCCGGAAGATGGCGCTCGAAGTAGGTATCAGCCATCTCGGGGGCCATTTCCGGTTTCAGCGCAACCGGGAGGTCCGGATGTCGAAGTAGGTTGGCCAACGCTCCGAAGCGTCCTCCTCCGAGATAATCCGCGATGGCCTTGAGGAGTTGCACTGGTGAAGCGAGGGAAAGAGGGGTGCCCTCCGCGTAGCGGCTCTTGTACCCATGGGCCTCGAGCTGTTGGGCCAGATAGGGCACCAACGATGGATCCGGGACGCCTATGGTGATCTCGTCCAGCGCATACTTCCCCGCCAACTCCCCGAGGGATGCCAGGAGCTCCGCGGCTTGGTCCTTGGGGCCGTCTCGGACCACCAGGTCGCGATCCTGGATCGGGATGCCCCAGTCCTGCCAGTAATCGGTCCGGATCGTACCCAACGCGTCGAAGGCCTCGGCCATGGTCTCGGGAGCGTGGACGAGAGCCAGAACTCCTTCGGCCACCCCCTCAAGCATCCTCCTTGTGACGAGGGGGAGCTCAGCCACTCCCACGAGAACCGGTGTCATGGATGTGGATTTCACCCCGCTGCGGAGCGCTTCCCACCGGGCCTCCTCCCGGTCCACCCGACCGGCCTCCGCCAGAATCGACCTCATCCCTCCCTGAATTCGGCTCAGGGCCTCCCAACGCTCCTCGTCGGAGAAAAGGAAGCCTTGCCTGCATTCCCGGGCCACGTCCCTAAAAGACAGGCCTGCGCCCCCTACCGCCCGATTGAGGGCGTCCAGAGCCCTGGCGTATGCCACCTTCCCGGTAGCATCGGCCTCCAGAGCATAGGGACCCAGAGCCTCGAGAATCACGCCGGAGGGCGCTCGCTCCATGGCCCGGACCCAACTGCGCCGGACGGTGGCGCCGGAAGCCAAGGGAAGGGACGGTCGATAAAGTTCCTCCGGCAAAGTCCCAGCCGTCAGGATCCGGTGGGGTGGGACCAGGCGGAGGTCATGGACCGAAGCTTGGTCCACCAGCAGCTCGAGGAGCCTCCTTCCGGCCCGGGCACCGGGCACGGCGATGAGGGTAGTTCCCAGATCCAAAGCGCTACCCTGGGAAAACCTGGCTGCCAGCGCCCGAGCGGCAGCCGGGAGAAAGGGATCATCCCAGGAAAGGAACTGTACCTCAGGCAAGGAACTGTAACTCAGGCAAGGGAACCCCCTGGCTTCAAAAGGGTGCCTTTTCTATCTTCCGGCCCCCGACGTTGGTCGTAGACGGGGGCAACCCCTAATTCAAAATCTATCGATCGGTTCATTTGAGGCAGGAAAAGGAGTGTTCTAATGCCCGTGCGAGTCGCTAGTGCCGAATGGAAAGGAAATCTCCCCAAAGGTAGTGGGACCCTGGAGACCGAAACCGGTGCCGTCAAGGGGAGCTATAGTTTCGCCTCCCGTTTTGAGGAGGGGGCCGGCACCAACCCGGAGGAGCTTATCGCCGCAGCCCATGCGGGTTGTTTCTCCATGGCCTTCGCAAACGGATTGGCCAAGGCCGGGTTCGAGCCCACGAGCATCCGTACCACGGCAAAAGTATTCCTCGAGAAGGGGCCCGACGGGTTTGGGGTCTCCCGTATCGAGTTGGAATGTGTAGGAAACGTGCCGGGC
>JBDRDQ010000151.1:0-2019 GCA_043820695.1 Gemmatimonadota bacterium
GATCCTTTCTACGACGGTTGGCCGCGCCTCCACTTCAGCGCCGCGCCCGACTCGGCGCTCTACCTCCGCGCCCTGCGCTGGCTCGACGAGCAGCCCAGCGATCAGCCTTTCTTCCTCGTCATCGAGACCGTCAGTTCGCACCACCCCTTCATCGAGCCCGGCACGAGGGGCAAATCCGAAGAGGCGGTCTTTCGATATGCGGACCGGCAGCTTGGGCATTTCTACGACGCACTCGTGGCTGACGGTATCCTGGATTCCGTCCTCTTCGTCGTGGCGTCCGACCACCGCACGATGATGTCCGTCCAGCCTGGGGAGATGGAGCGGTTCGGCGAGGAGACACGCGCCCTGGTTCCGTTTGTGATCGCAGACCCCACACGCCCAGGACCGCGCCTCGTCGAGGACCGATTCCAGCAGGTGGACCTGGCCCCGAGCATCGAAGCCATGCTCACGGGCAGATCCTGCCCTACCGCGGTGCGTGGGGATCTACTGAGCGATCCGCCGACACCGCCCCGCTGCGTGCTCTACACGCGAGGCGACGACCGGGGCAGGGTGGAGGTGGCTTGCGGGAACGACCATGCCGCCATTCGGCTTCGGGGTGATCGCACCCGCGTAGAGAGCGGCAGCGTTCCGGACCAGAATCTGCTGGTGGACCAGATCAACTTCGAGCGGCTGGAGCGGCGGGCGGTGCGGGGGGGCACGAGGGATTGATGGGAAGGGGGCCTTTGCGACCAAGGCCCCACTTCGGCTCAAGGTTGTGGGGCCTTGGTCTATCGGTGGCACCGAGGATAATGAGCCAAAACCTCATGGTCATTACCACTTCACAGACCAGAACCGCCAGCAAGGAATACCCACCTAGTGAATGGGCGCCGTAAACGTTGGAAGCAAAGCCGGCAGAAACGTCAAAACCGGCCTGGCCGCTGGCGATGACATAGAGAGCGGAGCGCGCACATCTTCTCCCCAACATGCCTTCAGGTGGGGGAACCAGTGCGGCTTGTCTTCGATCCCGACGGTCTCCCAGGATGTAGCCGCGATATCACTCTTCCGGCCTATCACATCACCAAGACGATCGCGAGGGGGGACGCCTCCATTGAGTTTACCCCCGAGGTTGCTGGGCCCATAGCCGTTGCATCGCCTTCGCACCGCCCACTATGATGGTGATTATCCCAGGGGTTTCCTGCGCAACCTTCCTCAAAAAGGGGAGATGTCCATGCTGATCGGGAAACTCGTCGCCCTCATCGAAGGCCAGGCAGATAAGCTGACGGCGCGCATGGTGGCCAAGATTCGAGAGGATTCGCGACTCTCAGGTTATCACAAGCTCGATGATTCCGAGCTCGCCCATCGCGCTCGCTTGGTGTACTCCAACCTGGGCCACTGGCTCTCCGAAACATCCGAGGGCCACGTCGAAAAGGAGTACTCTCACCTCGGCAGGGTGCGCTTCAGGGAAGGGATTCCACTCTCCGAAGTGGTCATGGCCCTCCTCCTGACCCGCCGGAATCTCTGGAGTTTCGTCGAGTCCCTCGGCTGGAGTTCGATCTTCGACCTCCGGCAACAGTTGGACCTCGAGGTGCTCGTCGTTCGGTTTTTCGACCGGGCCGTCTACCATGTCGTCCGGGGGTACGAGTCCGAGGCCTGGGGTCGCGAGATCGTTAAGGGACCCTAACAACCTCCTGCGTAACTATCCTGACCGTGCACGCACCGTGCACGCACGCTAAGAAGGAATCGGAAACCAGCAAGCCCCGAAGGGCCAAAAGCCTTACGGGGCTTACCGTTTTTCAATGGGCGCTACCGGATGGACCTGCGCCTGCTGCGTGGGCTCGGTCGTCTCGCGGGTCCAATCCTGGTCTTCGAACCGGCTCTCCTGCCGCTCGGCTCGAACCAGTGACCTCCTGCTTTCTCAGTGGGCACTACTGGATTCGAACCAGTGACCTCCTGCTTAGGAGGCAGGCGCCCACCCTTTGGTGGCGTTGATCCTCGGATTATCTGCCGGTATCTTTAACCTCATGAAATACACTGGCTTGA
>JBDRDQ010000152.1:0-3908 GCA_043820695.1 Gemmatimonadota bacterium
CCGAAACCACGGGGTTCGGGAACCAGCCGACCTGGCTCGCTTTCAACTGTTTGCCTGCCGCCTCCCGGCGCATGGCTGCCTGTTGAAGGAGGGGGTGCCGGGGAAGGACCTCTCCTTCGAGTCGATCGAGCTCCGGCACCAGGAGATCGGCCGTCATTTCGCCCTCCAGGACATAGCCGTCAGGGAGGACGTTGCCCAGGAACATGTTGAGGTGTTGTCGGAACTGGGCAAGCTCCATTTCGGCCGCATGGACTCCGTTTCGAGCCCGCAGGTGTTCGACCCGGAGGCGAATGGCTTCCAGCTCCCGGACTTCTCCCGCTCGGGCCCGGGTGGCAATGAGCTCACTGACCTCCGCCAACGTCTCTTCATTCAGGCGGGCCAGGCTGAGAAGCTCCCGGAGAAAGAGGATCCGGTAGAAATGGAGCCGGACCTCAGTGTCTACTCCGAGGGTTCCGAACCGGATCTCTTCTTCCGCCGCCTCCACCTCGTTCTGCAGGCCCCCCAGCCGGTAGTGGCGGGACAGAGGGTTCTCGATGGTCTGCCGGACGATGAGCTCGCTCACCGACCTGGTTTCGGATGATTCAAAGAGGTCGCCTTCGCCCGCCTCGTACTCCAGCTCCGGGTTCTTGAATCGACCGGCATCCCGGCGGCCGGCTGCCCGTGCATCCCGTTCTGCCCGGAGGGACAGAATGTCGGGGTTGCGCTCCCGCCCGATGCGAAGGAGGTCCTCCAGGGTGTAGGCCTCCTGGGCGAAGGCTTCCGGGGCGGAGAGGGCCTTTGGAGTGGCATCCTGGGCTGCCAAAGGGGGCTGCAAGCCCGGGGCGAAAAGGGCCGGAAAGGCCAAAAAAAGCAGTGACGCGCGCATCCTAGATCCCGCCTATCTACGACCGGTTGAGGTTTTCCCGGTGAAAAAGCACCTGAGAGGATACCAACTCCTTCTCTTGTGGACAAATCCTCCCTGAAGATCCCCCCAAAGGAGCCGGAGTCCACGGGGCCCCTCCGGGCGTTTGACGACGAAGGTGAACTCCGGCAATATCCGAGGACCTGATCGTAAACGACGACCAAGGAGGCCAGGTGTCCCACGAACCCCGCGTGCTGCTCGGCCCAGGGCCCAGCAATGTTCATCCCAGAGTTTTCCAGGCCATGATCAGCCCTATCCTGGGCTATCTGGATCCTGATTTCCTATTGGCCATGGACGATACCATGGCCCGCCTCCGACACCTCTTCCAGACCGAGAACGAGGTCTCCATCACGCTTCCGGGTACGGGCATGGCCGCCATGGAGGCGGCGATCTGCAACGTTGTTGAGCCCGGTACCGAGATCATCGTGGGGATCCACGGCTTCTTCGGGCAGCGCATGGCCGAGATCGTGGAGCGTCACGGTGGAACGGCCGTCCGGGTCGAGGTGGAGTTCGGCCAGGTGGTCAAGGAGGAGCAGATTCGGCAGGCCTTGGACCAGCACCCCAACGCGAAGATGGTGGGAGTGGTCCATGGCGAGACGTCCTCAGGGATCGGGCAGCCACTGGAGGAGATCGGCAGGCTCGTTCGTGAGCGTGGCAAGCTTTTCCTGGTGGACACCGTCTGTTCCCTGGGTGGGGTCGACATCCCCGTGGACAAGTACCTCATCGACATGTGTTATAGCGGCGGCCAGAAGTGCATCGGGGGGCCGGCGGGAATCTCCTGCATCACTCTTAACGACCGAGCCCAGGAGGTCATCCGGGCCCGGACGAGGCCGGTGGACACCTGGTACCTGGATCTGATGTTGATCAAGAAGTACTGGTTCGTCGACCGGGTTTACCACCACACGGCCCCGGGGCCGATGGTCTTCGCCCTCAAGGAGGCCCTCACCCTTATTCAGGAGGAGGGGCTGGAGAGCCGGTTCGCTCGCCACAAGAAGGTTGGGGACCTGCTCAAGGACGGCCTGACCGATCTGGGCCTGGAGCTCTTCGGCGATCCCGCGAACCGGCTGTCCATGCTTACCTGCGTGATGATCCCGGATGGCGCCGACGACGCCACGGTTCGAGGGCGCCTACTGAAAGAGTACGGGATCGAGATCGTGGGAGGTTTCGGGCCGTTGAAGGGGAAGGCTTGGCGCGTTGGACTCATGGGCTACAGCGCCAGCGAAAGGAACGTCCACTACCTCCTGGCAGCCCTGCGGGAAATCCTGGGAGGGTAGGAGCCTGTCCTGGCCGGGAAAGGATAAGCAAAATAAGGACTCTACGGGACCGAGGTGTCGGTAAGGAAGGTGAGGTATCGAGGGTGCCTTGCCCCCATATCGTAAGCCGCTTATGATATTTCCATGAAGGAAATCAAAGAATACCTTGCGGAGATCGGCCGACGGGGCGGACGCAAGAGCCGCCGGTCCCTCGATCCGGCCACCGCGCGGGACATGGTCCGGGTGCGGGAGGCCCGGCGGGCGTTCCGGCGTTACCGCGTGCGATGCTTCTGGTCCAGTCCACCGAAGCTGGAGATCAGGCTGGAAGACGTGCCGTGGGTCGCCGAGCAGCTCATGAAGTACGGCGACCGCCAGGCGTGGCGAATTGGAGCGCAACTATGCCGTTGACGGCTTTCCAAAAAGAGATCCTGAAGGAGTTGGCCGCCTCGGAAGGTGCCCGGGAGCGCTACCTGGCTGGTGGCGCGGCACTCCATTTCTCCCCGAGTTCCGTCCGCTTCAGCGACGATCTGGACTTCTTTCACGATACGGTTGCCCAGGTGGGCCGGGCCTTCGAGGCGGATCGTGTGATTCTGGAGGCCGCAGCATACCAGGTCGAGGTCGGACTGGGCATTCCCGGCTTCATCCGTGCGGTGGTGAGCCGGGGTGAGGAAGCCACCCGGGTGGATTGGGCGCGTGACTCTGCCTGGCGCTTCATGCCCCTGGTCCAGGACCCCCTGGGCGGTTTCATGCTCCACCCAGTGGATCTCGCCCTCAACAAGATCCTGGTGCTTGCAGGTCGGGACGAGGCGCGGGACTTCGTGGACACCCTCTTCGTTCACCGCCGGGTGCTCCCCCTGGCTGGGCTCTGCTGGGCCGCTGCCGGGAAGGACCCGGGGTTCACTCCCCTCTCCCTTCTGGAGCTCCTGAAGCGGCGCGGGCACCACCGGCCGGAGGAGATCCGGCGCCTGAACTTGGCCGAGCCCTTCGATCTCCAGCGTGCAAAGGGGGAATGGCTTGAAGCTCTCTCCTTCACCGAGGCGTTCGTGCGGGGACGGCCCCCCGAGGAGCTGGGTTGCCTGTACTATTCGGCGGTGGAGGACCGGTTCACGCTGCCGGAGCCGGACCTTTCACTGGATGTCCAGGGTTTGGTGCCCCACTTCGGCACGCCCGGAGGTGTGATTCCGCAGGCAGTGGAGGATGGGGAAGGGGAGTGAGCGGGCCAGGGAGGAACGAAGCTGGAGGTCCCATCCCGCCTCAACTGAAGCTTGTCCTGGGGTTTGAGTATTCAGGTGGAAAAGGGAGGTGGGCCGTCCAACTTGGGATGCCGTCAGGGCCTTGAGTTGAAAGATATGGGGTGAGTCGAAATCCAGTCCACACGAGACAGTTCGGAGGGCGAGAAGAATGTATTGGAGAATCTCAGGCCCGGGGCGGGGAAACAAGCCTCTCAGACTTCTAAGAACCTCCTCATCTGAGGGGTCCCCCCCGATGGGAATATCAGTGGTGTCAGGCGCCCTCTTCCTCGTGGCCCTCTTCCTCCCGTCCACAGCTTCCTCCCAACTCCGTGTCATCCCCACTGCGGGCGTTTACGCATCTCCCTCCGAACTGGGAGTGATCCAGGACGGCGATTGGGCGCACACCCCTTTCCTGGTTGGAACCCGGGAGCCGACCGTCGCCTACGGCTTGACTTTGGCTTATGCCACCGAAAGCCCGGCGGACTTGCGACTTACGGGGCTCGTCGGGCACAGATCCGGGAT
>JBDRDQ010000153.1:0-27459 GCA_043820695.1 Gemmatimonadota bacterium
GCCGGAGGCTGGGGCTCCGCCCTCCTGGGGGGTTCTCTCGCCAGTGGGGGTGGCGCCCACCGCCGGGGCGGCCCCAGCTGGGGCGCCATGTGGGGACGCAGCCCCGCCGACCTGATCGGGGTTCGCCCCTCCCCGTCCACCGGCGCCACCTCGGGCCCCTCTAAGGCCCTGCACCGCCCCCAATCCGGCTTCTTGGGCCAACCTAGAGTAGACGGACATGTCCAGCTCGATTTCCGGATTCAGGCCCAGGACCGCCGCCGCTGGAGCCACTTCCTGAGGTTGGACCACAGAGTTGTTGGGAACCACCAGGACGTTGGGCCGTTCCACCAAAAGGGTCTCCACCTCGGCGTTCATCCCGGGTTTCAACAAGCCCGAGGTGTTGTCCAGGCGAACGATGACCGGAAACATGGTGACGTTCTGCTGGTTCACGGCCTGGGGCTCCATCTTCTCCACCACGCCGGGAAAGATCCGCCCAGGGTAGGCCTCCACCTGGACGGATGCCTCGAGGCCGGGCTTGATCTGGCCCATGTCCGTCTCGTCCACCAAAACCCGGATCTGCACCTCAGCCAGGTTCGCCATGATGAAAAGGGCCGTCCCGCCAGAGACACTGCCGGACGCCGACTGGATGACGTTCCCCTCCTCCACATTTCGGGTGAGGATGGTCCCGGCAGCGGGAGCACGAATGGTCACGTCCTGCTTTTGAAGCTCCCTCAGCTCTTTGTTGAACTGCGACTTGACCAGGGAAGCTTGGGAATTGGCGAAGTCCAGCCGCTGACTCTCGAACTCTTGCTGGGTGATGACCCCCGCCTCGAACAACTGTTGGGAGCGGCCCAACTGAGCCCTGGATATCTCCATCTTCGCGTCGGCCACACCCAGGTCGGCTACGGCCTGTTCGTATGCGTTGTTCACGTCCCGGGGATCGATCTCCGCGAGAAGGGTCCCCGGCTCGACGTAGTCACCAATGTCCACATAGAGCCTAAGAACCTCCCCGGATGCCTTGGATTTGACTTCGACGCTCCGGACCGGCTCAACGCTACCGGTCGCTTCGGCGGTAATGCGCATGTTCTGGCGGAGGACGGGGCTGGCTTGGAGGGAGGGAGCTTCCGACGCGCCACCCTCTCCGCACCCACTGAGGCCCATCGCCGCCACTCCCAATAGACCACCCACCAGAAGCCCTGGGGCCTTATTCAGGGCAAAGGGCCTGTCATTCCTATTCCCGGAAGATTTGGACCAGGCCAGAGAAAACGCCTTCATGCTTCGGCTCCTGCGTGATGATTGATGAAGTCCTTTTCGATCAGCCCATCCAGGAGATGGACCTGCCGCTTTGCGAAAGCGGCGATGTTGAGTTCGTGCGTAACGAGGACAATGGTCTGCCCCCGTTCGTTGAGCTCCGCCAGGACGGCCATGATCTCCTCTCCGGTAACCGAGTCCAGATTTCCCGTGGGCTCGTCGGCCAGGAGGAGGGCTGGGTTGTTGATCAGGGCTCGGGCGATTGCCACCCTCTGCCGCTGGCCCCCCGAAAGCTCGGGCGGCTTGTGACCCATCCGGTCCCCCAGACCCACCAGCTCCAGCTTCTCCCTGGCCAACTGCCGGCGTTCCTTGCCTCGGACCCCGGCGTAGATCAGGGGAAGCTCGACGTTATGGAGGGCGGTGGCTCTGGGGAGGAGGTTGAAAGTCTGGAAAACGAATCCGATTTCCCGGTTTCGAATCCGGGCCAACTCGTCATCCGACAGCTCCTTCACCCGCGTCCCGCTCAACCAATAATCCCCCTCCGTGGGGGTGTCGAGGCAGCCGAGCAGGTTCATGAAGGTGGATTTTCCGCTCCCGGAGGGGCCCATGACGGCCACGAACTCCCCAGTGCGAATCTCTATGTCGACTCCCCGGACGGCCCGCACGGTCTCTGCGCCCAGGACGTAGTATTTTTTCAGACCTTGGGTTTTTATGATGACGTCGCTCAAAACACCCTCCCCATGATGGTTCCCGCGCCGGATCCGCCATTAACGGCCATTCCGCCCTCCTCCGGTACTCGAGACCGAGTCTCGGCCCCTGCTCTCCCGACGACGATCCCACTCGACCAGCAGGGAGTCGTAGGCCGCTTGCTGCTCGACCGTCAGGATGGCCTTGATCTCGTCTCGGGTCGCCCGTGTAATCTCCTGATAGCGGGTCATGTATGATTCATTGAACTCCTCGTGGAGCGCTCTCATCTGACCCCTGTAATACACCAAGATAGAATCCACCTGCTGTTTTTGGACTTCAGAGAGACCCACCTGCTCCACGATCAGGGAGGGCCCCCTTTGGGAGGAATCCCTTGCCTGGGATGGGTCACGAGGTGAATCCCCAGACCGCGGATCTAAGCCCCGGGACCGGCCGTCCATCCCTGGTCTTCCTTCAGGCCTCCGGAATTCTCCGCCGTTGGCCGCCCTGGCTTCCAGTTGACGGTCCAGTGCCATCCCCAAAACGACTCCTGACGCGAGGACCAGAAAGAGGATCAACGCCGTGGTGAGGCGCGCCCTTGTGCTTCGCTCGAGCGTCATGGTCAGAACCCTCCCGCACCGGCAAGGAAAGCAACCTCGTCGAGTTCAGCCGTTCGCCCCAGAACGGTCGGGATCGGGTCTCCCTCGAAGCCCAACATCAGGGCCTCCTCCAAGGCAATTGGGGACAGGACCGACGCCGGCTCTTCATATCCCAGCACGAAGATTCCAGCCATGGCCGCGGCCAGAAGGGTCATCGGCACCAGGGTCTTCCGCCATTGAAAGACCACTTCGGAAATGCTCCATTCCCCTGACATCTGCCGGCGAGCCAACTCACCCCGGGCCTGGGCCATGACGCGCCCATGAGCCCGGATCCAGAAGCCAGGATCTTCGAATCCTGGATCCAGGGACTTCAACTCCGCACAGTCATCCGAATCGTTCATGACTCCTCCCCTGACGGGGCACCGCCGTGGAAAACCCCGAGGCGATCTCTGAGGTGTTTCCTGGCGAAATGGAGGTGGGAGCGGACGGTGCCATCCGGAATCCCCAACCTCTCTCCAATTTCACGATGCTTCCATCCTTCCAAATCATGAAGAAGCAACACCTCCCGTCGAACCTCCGACAAACCTTCCAGCCCCTTGGCGATTTGCTCCTTGATCTCCAACTGGTTCAGATCCTCCGCAGGCCCCCCAGGGCCCGGGGAGATCTCCGGCGTCAATTCCTCGCCTCTCCGGAGTCGCTCCCGACGGAGCAGGTTCCTGGCGCGGTTCCTGACGATGGTGAGGAACCAGCCCCCAAACCGCTCAGGGTCCCTGCAATCCTCCAACCTCTTGAGGGCGACAAGAAAGGCCTCCTGGGACACATCCTCCGCGTCTTCCGGATTTCCGGTAACCGAGAGGGCCACGAGGTATCCCGGCCGCATATAGCGCGTAACCAAGACCCCGAAAGCCTCAGTCTGGCCCTTGATGGCCGCCCGAACCAATTCCCCGTCGGTTCTCTCTCTCAATGCACTTACTCTGACACGGAAGTTTGCATTCTTGTTGAGAATCCTGTAAAGCAACGGCACCCGCTCCAGTCCGGAGCGGGTGCCTCGCCTTTTTCAATTTGGTACCGGAAAAGGAGAAGCAAGGTCCTTCCAGCACCTATTCTACGTAAGATCGAAGCCTAGGGAAGCTTTCGCCCCTCTCGGGGCTGCATGGGGGACCCGCCCTCTGCCCCGCCGCGGAAGAATGGACCCGTCCCGACGCCGCCCCGGCCACCGCGACACTGCCCCATCATTCCCATACCCATTCCCATACCGCTACCCCGAACAGAGACGGCGCCACGGCCTTGGAAGGCCCGGCCTTGGAAAGCCCCCACGCTCCCCCCTCCGGGACGGTCCTGGCGGACCAAGGGTAGAAGCTGGTCGTGCTGCTCAACGGTGAGGATCTCCTGGACCCGGCCTCGCAGGGGCGCCGATGCAGTGATCCACTCTCCCCTGAGGGCTTCCATCTGCCTCATCCCCTCGTTCCGTTCCACTTCCCCGGCCCGGATACCCTCCCGCAACTCCTTCATCTCCTCCGCCAATCCAACCACGTCCCTATCGACGATGGTTTTCAATTCCTTGAGCTGAACCACCTGGTCTTCCGTGAGCCCCAGCTCTTCCTGATTCTCCAAAGCCAAATCAAGAGAGTGGCCCATATTCGGTCCACCTGGCCCCCTGACACCCGGCCCACGTAGTCCCATGCCTCGTTGAGCTTGAAGAGGCATGACTGCAACCCCCAAGGCCACAACCAGGGCACCCCCTATGTATCTCCACTTCCCACACATGATTCCCTCCCCTCGTCAATCCGTCCACCGGAAGCATCGGCGCCCGGAATCGTGTATCGATCAGTATCCTGCCGTTGGTCGTAGGCTCCTCGTGGAGCCACGTCCTGCTTCTATTCATGTTGATGAGGGGGAAGACAGATTGTTAAAAAAAACGACGGCGGCCCCGTTGAGGGGAGCCGCCGTCAATGAAGCGGAAGGGGCTCTCCGGGGGAGGTGAGCCACCACCGCCGAAAAAAAACTTACGCGGCGCCTTTCCAGCGGCCGTAAGGGAGGGTCGGGGTAGGGCGGACCTTCCCGCCCCAGATGAAGGCGGCGATCCGGGGATGCCCGCCCCTGCCAGAAGCATCGCCCTGGCAGTCGGTCACGACGATTCCTGCGGAAATCTCATCAGACCCCAGGTCGTCCTCATTGATCTCAACCCGTCCCTTGTTCATGATCTCCAGATCCCATTCGAGGGTGTCATCCAGCCGAAGCCGGGAAAAAAGGCATGCACACAGCCTTTCCCTTCTTAGCAGCGGCCATGCCAGACCATCATTCTGGGATTAAATCCAAGCCAGGAAATGGATTAGGCTCGGTGGAAGGGGGTGCGGTCTTTCGAAGGATGTATCTTTTGTAGGACGCTTCCCGTGTGCATTCGACACGGAATCCCGCAGGGGGGGGCACGAAGGAAGTACACCAACCTCAGTCTCGAATTACTCCTCGGCCCTTGCCCCTCCTCCCCGGGCGGCCTTTTTCATCCGGCGGGAGCGGTTCGCGATAGGGTTCCGAGTTCTTGAGAAAAGCAAGGAGATCCGGATCAGGGATGTCCGCCAGATCCTGCCCTCTGCAGAGAGCCCGCCGAAGAGGTAGTCCGGGCTCACCGGTTTTTGTGAAACTCAACTCCATGAGAGGTACGGTCCGTAGTGGCAGAACGCCACTGGCCGAACGACCGGTTACCCTCACGATCCAGTCCGAGCCGCTTTTTCCATCGTGGACCCTACGGGGCTCGTCCTTGCGGAACTTTTCTTCGTCCTCCCCCCCTTCCATGGCCGCTCTGACCGGAGTGGGCCGTCGTCCTTCTTCCACATCGGACAGCTCCTGGGGTTCTTCACCCACTGGCTTTGAAGGCGTCAAACGCCTTTCCTCCATGGGCCTTTCGTTCGCACCTGGGGTCCCCTCAGGGGGGTGGCCATCACTGGGGTCCTGGTCCGGCATTGCCTTTACTCCTCCCGTTCTAGCTGTTGGTGAAGTTTGTTCGTATGCGCCTCCCACTTCAAGGACGGCGGGGCGGGAGAGGGTGCACGCCCGCACCCCATGACCCGTTCAGACCCCGGAAGAGATCCCTTGAAGGACATGAAAGCCAAGAGGTATGTTGGTTCCTTCGGCTGCGAGCATCCGCCGCCAACCCGATCCTCTGATCTGCCCTGCCGAAGCGGGCGGTCATTTTTGCCCTGGAGTCTTCAAGGATGGGACCCTCTCTCGACCCATTGTTCCGGCCCGAGTCCATTGCAGTGATCGGGGCCAGTCGAAATCCTGGAACCATCGGGTACCAAATCGTGGACAATCTCGTCCGACATGGCTACCAAGGAGTCGTTTATCCCGTCAACCCCCACGCTCGGGGCATCCACTCCATTCCAGCGTATCCATCCATTTCGGCGGTTCCCGGGCCAGTGGACATGGCGGTGGTGGTGGTCCCAAAAGAGTTCGTCCTGAAAGTGGTGGATGAGTGTGGGCAAAAGGGGGTGAAGGGGGTGGTGGTCATTTCCGCCGGGTTCCGTGAGGTGGGGGGAGAGGGCTTGGGGCGGGAGGAAGTGCTTCTGAAGATTGTGCGGCGCCACGGAATGCGTCTCGTCGGGCCGAACTGCATGGGGGTCATGAACACTTCCCCCGACATCAGTATGAACGCCACCTTCGCGCCTACGATGCCCCCAGCTGGAGCCACCAGCTTTCTGAGCCAGTCGGGAGCCCTTGGAGTCACGATTCTGGATTACGCCGCGGAGTACGGCATCGGCATCCGTCAGTTCGTATCCATTGGGAACAAACCGGATGTGAGCGGAAACGATCTTATCGAGTATTGGGAAGACGACCCCGGGACCCGCCTCATTCTGATGTACCTGGAAAGCTTCGGAAATCCCAAGCGGTTCATCCCCCTGGCCCGGCGGGTTTCGAGAAAGAAACCCATCGCTGTCGTAAAATCCGGGCGGAGCCAGGCGGGAGCCCGGGCCGCATCCTCCCATACCGGGGCTCTGGTTGGGACCGACCTGGGCATCGATTCCCTCCTGGCCCAGTGCGGGGTCTTGAGAGCCGAGTCGATTGAAGAACTCTTCGACATGGCCATGGCGTTCGAGGGCCTTTCTCCGCCCGCCGGGAACCGCGTGGCAATAGTCACGAATGCAGGGGGGCCTGGAATCATCATCGCGGACGCCTGCGAGGCTGCCGGCCTGGAGGTCATCGAGTTGGCCTCCGAAACCCAAGCCCGCCTTCGGGGGATATTTCCGGCTGAAGCTTCGGTCAGGAACCCGGTGGACATGATTGCTTCGGCAACCGGGGAAAGCTACGAGGGGGCTCTCCGCATCGTCCTGGAGGACCCCTGTGTGGATGCGGCCATCGCGGCGTTCGTTCCACCTCTCGGCATCAAGCAGGCCGACATCGCCGCCAGCATCGTGGCGGCCGTGGGAGGGAGAAGGGAGAAACCGGTTTTGGCGGTCCTCATGGGCCGGGAAGGGCTACCCCAGGGAATTGCAGAGCTCAACAAGGCCGGTCTTCCCGCCTACCGGTTTCCGGAATCGGCTGCCAGGGCTCTGGCCGCCATGCACCGGCATAGGGTATGGGCCGACCGCCCCCTTCTGGAGCCGGAAGAATTCGAGGTGGACCGTCGGGGGGTGGAAAAGATCCTTGACGAGGTCGGGGCATCAGGGAGGAACCAATTGAACGAAGTCGAGGCCCTGGAAGTGTTAAGGGCCTACGGGATCCCCACGATTCCTTATAGAATTGCGCTTTCAGAGGAGGCTGCCGTCCAAGCGGCCGAGGAGGTGGGGTTCCCCATCGTATTGAAGGTCCTGTCCCCCGATGTGGTCCATAAGACCGATGCAGGGGGTGTGCTGGTGGATCTCCGGTCTGCGTCGGAAGTCGTTGAAGCCTATCGGGAAATCCACCGGTCCGTCAGCGAACGCCACGAGGGGGCCCGAATCCAGGGGATATTGGTGGAGGGATACCAAAAAGACGGCCAGGAAGTCATCATCGGGATGTCCACTGATGCCCGCTTTGGCCCCATCTTGATGTTCGGTTTGGGAGGAATCTATGTGGAGGTTTTGAAAGATGTCGCCTTCAGGGTTCACCCCATCACACGAACCGATGCCCAAGAGATGATCCGCTCCATCAGAGGTTTCCCCCTCCTGGAGGGTGTCAGAGGTGACGCGGGAGTCGACCTCGATTCCCTGGCGGAGGTGATTCAGAGGATCTCACAGCTGGTGGGGGACCACGAACGGATTGCGGAACTGGACCTGAACCCCTTCATGGCCCTCGAGTCCGGGGGGATGGCTGTGGACGCCCGAATGACTCTGGCAAAGAAGGTTTCCGTTTCCTCGACCCCGGAAGGCCGGTAGATTTGTATGGAAGGTCACCGATTCTGAGGGAGAAGGGATGACCCAGGAAGTTAGACCCAAACGCAGGGCCGTCCGGGAGTACTCCCAGCTCCTCAGGATTCAAGAACGGCTCCTGTCCATGCTTCAGGAAGCTCTGGACGAGATTGGGGCCCCGACGACCCTCAACCTCCTGCGGGAGCTCCGCAACCGAACCGGCAGCAAGGGCCTGGAGGACTTCGGCCGGATTGCAAACTCGGTTGAGGCTGCCATCCGGGATCTCAAGCTGTTCCAGTCCGACGTTCAGAATGAGCTTCTGGACGAGCGGAGCGACATTTCCGTGGAGGGTGTGCCCAACCTACCGGCCCCCTTGGCCCGGTTTTTGGCCGAGAGAACCCAGAACGAACGCTTTTCGTACAAGGTCCGGCAGGATGCCGTTCGGGGGTGGGTGATCGCTTGGAAGGAATACACTGCCGAGGGAATCGTCCGTGGCTTCGGCCAGTTTTATGAGCGTCCCTACGCTTGGCTCGACGAGTAGAACAACCCTCCCCTTACATCAATTCCGGATTTGCTTCCAGGAACGATACGGTCTCCTCCCCATAAAACATCCCAATGTACTTCGCCTGAATGGGTGTGAGGCGTCTCACGGCCCAAACGAGGTGCACGTGGTTCGGTTCACCTGGAAGGGAGAGAAGTTGCATTCCGACTTCCTCCGGTAGCCTGTTCCCCTTGCGGTTGTTGCAGGGGGAGCAGGAGGCCACCACGTTCTCCCAGCTGTTGCTCCCCCCCCGGGAGAGAGCGAGGATGTGGTCGCGGGTGAGGAACTGCCGACCTTTCAATTCACTCCTATGCCGGCCGCAGTACTGGCAGGAGTAGTCGTCCCGGGCAAAGAGGAAAGTGTTGGTGACCTGCCGACGGAACCGGCGGGGTACCTGGACGAACCGGACAAGTCGTATGACCAGGGGAAACGGAAGCTCCGTTCGCTCCGATCGGAAAGCCCTTGCATCGTCCGCTTCGAGGAGCTCGGCCTTGCGGTCGAGGACCAGCCGCACCGCCCTACGGACGGGAACGACCGTCAAAGGCTCATAAGAAGCGTTTAGTGCAAGGCACCCCATGATGACGACTCGCGGCTCGAACCTTCTTTGGGTCGGAGATCTCTGCTAGAACGCCGAGGCCTAATGAGTTGGGACCCCGGGGCCCCACGATCTGTTCGGATAATATTCGGGAAAATCGCCCCAAGCAACGTTCTCGGAGGCCTGTCGGGGTAGGCAGGAGGGTGTGCACCGAGAAACGGACCGGGTCCATGCAAACTCCCCTCTTGCGACGAGGGGGCTACAGGAGGGCTACAAGAGGGCTACAGGATCTCTGTCCACCACCACCCTCACATCCTTGCCTCGGGGCCGATGGGCGCCCAGGTAGTCTCGGAGGACCCGACTCAGGGCAGCCGGTGAGGAGCCTCTTAACAGAAAGTGCCACCGCCACCGTCCATGGAGTTTCTCGATGGGAGCAGGGGCAGGCCCCACGACCTCAATGCCCTTGCCTTGCCTCGATAAAGCAGCACGAAACCAGGATGCGCTTCGCTCCGCTTCCTTGGCCGCCTCCTCAGCCGTTGGGCTACTGACAAGGACATTGACCAACCGAGTATGGGGGGGGTAAGGAGGCGTCCTTCGCTCCTGTAGCTCCCGGGTGGCGAAGGCCGCAAAATTGTGATCCAGAGCCGCCTTCACCGCGAAATGCTCCGGTAGGGAAGTCTGAACCAGAACTTCACCTCCAAGCGCACTCCGACCGGTTCGGCCAGCAACCTGACTCAGAAGCTGAAAGGTCCGCTCGCTGGCCCGGAAATCCGGAAGGTGAATCCCCACGTCCGCGTTTACCACTCCCACCAGGGTCACCCGGGGAAAGTCCAGCCCTTTGGAAATCATCTGGGTCCCGAGAAGGATGTCCACCTCACCTCGGCCGAACCGGCCCAGGATCTCATGGTGGGACCACTTCCCCGACGTGGTATCGACATCCATCCGGGCGATCCGAGCCCCCGGGAAGGCCTCCGTCACCACCCGCTCCACCTGTTCCGTGCCTAAGCCCTTGAAGCTGAGGTCCTCCGATCCGCATCGGGAACACCGCTTGGGGGGGGGCTCCTCATGACGGCAATGATGGCAGAGGAGTCTTCCGGTGACCCGGTGGAAGGTCAGGGAAACCGAACATCGAAGACACTGCCAAACCTCCCCGCACTCCCGGCACTGAACGAAGTTCGAGTATCCTCTTCGGTTAAGAAGGAGCATGACCTGCTCCCCCCGGCGAAGACGGTCCCTGATTCCCTCCACCAGTTCCGGAGAAAGAACGCCTCGTCCCGGCCCTTGTTTCTGCCCCCCGCCCTCCCTGCCCTGTCCTCGCCAAAGCTTCTTCAGGTCGATGACCCGTACCGGAGGAAGGATCCCTCCACCAACCCGGTTCGGGAGGGAGAAGAGGCGGTACTTCCCGCTCTGAGCGTTCTGCCAGCTTTCGAGAGAGGGGGTCGCGCTTCCCAGGAGACAGAGAGCCCCCACCCGGGCGGCTCGAACAATGGCCACATCCCGGGCCTGGTACCGAGGCCCCTCGGACTGCTTGTAGCTTCCATCGTGTTCCTCATCCACCACGATGGCCCCCAAGCGAGGGATGGGAGCAAACACCGCCGAACGGGCCCCCACGGCGATCCGCTTCTCTCCTCCTCTCAGCTGGCGCCAGGCATCGAACCGTTCTCCCTCGGAAAGGGCAGAATGAAGAACCGCCACGTCATCCCCGAAGTGGGCCCTGAAACGTGACACGGTCTGAGGAGTCAGCGCGATTTCCGGCACCAGGACGATCGCCCCTTGGTTCCGGTTATGCACCACTTCCTTCAGGAGTTCGATGTAGACCAGGGTTTTCCCCGATCCGGTGACACCATGCAGGAGGGCCGGAGGTGGATTGGGCTCTTGAAGCATTTCACTCAATGAGGCGAGGACCGCAACCTGGTCCAGAGTCGGAGCGAGCTTCTTGGGTTCGTCGGGAAGCTCCTCCCGGAAGGGATCACGGAGGACCTCCACATCCTCCAGGACCACCACTCCTTTGTCCTCAAGCCCCCGTATCACCGACCTGCTGAACCCTCCCTGATGGAGGAGATGGGCCAGCTCTGCCGACCCACCACTGCTCTCCAAGGCCTCATACGCCTCACGCTGCCGGGAGGCCCTCCAGAACATGTCTTCCCGATCGCTCAAGTCCGAGAGCCAGTTCTTGACCCGGACGACTCGGTGGGTCCGGACGGGGGGATCTCGTGGGGGGACGGTCTGGTGGCGGATCATGCCTCGAGCTGCAAGGCGCCGGATCTCTGGCCAGATCGAACCCATGGCCAGTGCCTTTCGGAGGGTGCGGACTCTTCTGGGGATCCCCCCCTGGCCCAACGCCTCCAGGAGCTTTCGTTCCCTGGGGGTAACGGCACCATCGACCTTTCCCACAAGGGTCAGGTAATCCCGAGAGGAGTCGGACAGGACAGAAGGAAGGGAGGTCCTCAGAACCATACCGAGGGGCGCCAGATAGTAGTCGGCCATCCATCCGGCCAGTTCCAGGAGCTCCGGAGGAACCGAGGGTTCCTCCTCCAGTATGTCCAGGACCGGCCGCACTCGGGCCAAACCCGCGCCAGTGCCAGCCCCCACGATCCATCCGATCCGCTCTTCCCGGCGGAACGGAACCAGCACGCGGGTTCCGGCCGGAGGCACAGGGCCTTCCACCGAATATGTGAACGTGGAATGGACGGGCAGGGGGAGAGCGACATCGACCCGGTTTCCAGCCAACTCAGTCCCCTTCGCGGTCCTCTGGACCGAACAGGGGAAGACCGAGAGCCTGGAGGTCCCCGTCCAGCGCCTCTCCACTTTTCGAGCTTCCCTTTTGAGCAGGCCCAGCCTTCACGCCGATGAGGAGGTTCAAACCCAGAACCCGTTCCTTCGTCAAGAGACGATGGACCTCGATCTCCCTTTGAAATACCGTCCAGACCCCTTTCCACCCCCACCGCTTTCGAGCCCGCCGGAGAATCCCCACCTTCTCGCCCAGCCCGAAGAGCTCGGCGAAATCGGGAAACGGCTTTCTGGCTTTTGAGCGAAAGGCGGTACCGGTGTCGATCCAATCTTCGGTATGGAGCTGACCCACTCCTGCATCCATGAGAATCCGTCGAAGCTCGACCGCCATGAGAGGTCTGGCCCCAAGGTGCTCCGACAACACCTTCTTCCGAAGATCATCCACAGGGGCTTGCCAAACGAGTTGGACCAGAACGACACGCCCACCGGGCCGGGCTACCCTCACCAGCTCCCGGATCGCGTCCCCGGGATCGACCGTGGCCGCCAGACCCACTTCCCCCAAGACGACGTCGAACGTCTCATCCCGAAAGGGCAGCTCCGCCGGGGATGCCCCCTGGAAGCTCGCGTCCCTGGAAAGTCCGTATTCCCTGAAGTCCGCCTCGAGATGAGCAATCAGCTGGGGGTCCTCCTCCACTCCGGTCCCGTGAACTTTGTACTCACGGACGAAGTACTCCAGGGCGATCCCTTTCCCGCACGCTACATCCAGGAGATCGAGTCCCGGGGAGAGGTTGGTAAGGCGAGCTATCTGCCGATAAAGGTCTTCGCCCCCGGGGGGAAACAACCGCCGGGGGCTAAGGCGAACCAGGTCCAACATGGAAGGGGACCTTGGACCGGTCCCCTTACTCAACCCCTGGTCCGGTGAGGGAGGGGGGATCAGAAGGGGACCTCCTCGGCTGCCTTGAGCTCCCGGAGAGCCGATGCCAGGACGGATTCATCCTCTTCAGACATTTCCCTCATCACGGGCGGATCGTCCTCTCGCCTGGCCCGGACATGTCGCAAAACCAGCACTACGGAGAAAAGTCCGCCCAGCAGGGCCAAGGGCGGCATGACCCAAGCCCAAAGACCACTCCCCCTGGTCTGGGGCACGGCCCTGTATTCCTCCCCATAGTTGGCGAGCATCCAGTTCACCAGACTGTCTGATGGGATACCGCTCTGGGCCATCACCTGAAGGGTGTCACGAAGCAGCTTCGCCTGGGGGGAGGGGCACACCTCCAGCATCAGACCGGGACAGTAGGGGGATCGGAGGCGATCGATAGCCGCATCGCCCTCAGGGTGCGGCTGTACCGGCTCATCGAGCCGAGGCGGCTCCTGGGCTTTCAGGGGAATCGCCAGGAAAACTAGAAAAAAGAGGGCGACCAGGCTGAACCTGCTGCTCTTCATATCCCACCCTTACGCTGATCTGAAACCGAAGCCCAAACGGGCCGTCCAATTCTCGGACACCCCCGGGCACAACACCCAACTTACCCCCGATGAAGTATAAAGGGCCACGGGAGGGACCGGACTCCCACCTCAGGGCTCCCCCCCCAGAGCCTCCAATCCCGCCAGGGCCCTCAGGACCGAGACGGTGCCGGATCCCACTCGCTCAGGCACGTAGCCGCCCTCCAACAGAACCACCAGGCGGCCCCCTGCCCTCTCCTCCGCCAGCGCCATCACCTCCCTGGTGAAGGCGTGCATGTCCTCCGGCTCCAACTCCTGCCCGCCCAGGGGATCGCCCTTGAGGACATCGAAACCAGAGGAGACAAAAACGAAATCCGGTTCGAATCGACGCCGAACCTCCGCAAGAGCCTCCAGGAACCGGTCCCTGTACTCCACACGAGAGGTTCCGGGTGGGAGAGCCACATTCAGGGTCGTGCCGACCCCAGCCCCCTTCCCCGTCTCGTCGGGACGCCCCGTACCGGGGAAATGGGGGAATTGATGAAGGGAAAGGTAAAAAACCTCGCCGTCTTCGTAGAAAACGTCCTGAGTCCCGTTCCCGTGGTGCACATCCCAGTCCACGATAAGCACTCGCCGTCCCAAACCCTGATCCTGCACGAACCTGGCCGCCACCGCGACGTGGTTGAAAAGGCAAAAGCCCATGGCCCGGGAGGGACTCGCATGATGCCCAGGTGGTCTGGTTCCAATAAAGGCGTTTCGGATGACGCCCTTCGCGATTCCTTCAACCGCGGTCAAAACGGCACCGGAGCTTCCAATGGCTGCGTCCCAGGAGGCGCCGGAAACGAGGGTGTCGGAATCCAGAGGGATGGACCGCTCTTCCTCCATGGCCCGATCTACAAGGTCCCGAACCCGGTGCATGTGCTCCCGGGTGTGGACCCTGAGAATCTCCTCCTCGGTTGCCGAACGCGGTTCAATCTGCGCCACGCGATCATGGAGGGTGAGCATGTCTTTGCCCACCGCCGAGACAAGTCCCCTGAGGCGACCCTGATGCTCGGGGTGACCCCACCCAGCGTCGTGAAGGGCCGCCGCGGGGTGAAGGAGGAACCCCGTGAGCTTCCGGCCGGGAGAAGAGGGTTCAGACTCGGTCATCGATGTGTCTCCTCGGGAGCGTCTGGGCAGCCGAACTCCACTACGCTGCCGGGGGCTCCTTGCCTCGGACATCCGCATGGCGGTCCTGGAGGGCCCGGACCTTCGGTGTCCGGCTCCGGAGGGCGATAAGGGCATCGCAGGCAGCATTGGCCGCCGACATGGTCGTCAAATAGGGAATGCTGTGGGTGATGGCGGCCCGGCGCATGGCGTAGTCGTCGTACTGGGATTTCTTCCCGAGGGGTGTGTTGATGAGGAGGCCAATCTCCCCGGACACGATCCCATCGACAATGTTGGGCCGCCCCTCCCCCACCTTGAAGATCCGGGTGCTCCGGATCCCCAACCGGGTGAGGTAGGCATGGGTGCCCCGTGTCGCCAGGATCTTGAACCCCAAGTCCTGGAAGCGCCGGATGATGGGTGTGACGGTGGATTTGTCCTTGTCATGTACGCTCACCACCAGTGTGCCCCCCTTCAGGGGCACGGCATTTCCGGAGGCCTTGGATGCTTTGGCGAAAGCCATGCCAAAGGAGTCGGCAATCCCCATGACCTCCCCGGTGGAGCGCATCTCCGGACCGAGGAGAGTATCCACTTCGAAGCGATTGAAGGGGAAGACAGCCTCTTTCACTGCAACCCCGGAGACCGGGGGCTCATCCGGTACTCCCAGATCGGCCAGCCGCTCTCCGGCCATAACCCGGGCCGCCAGGCGGGCAAGGGGAACCCCGGTCGCCTTGCCCACGAAGGGAATGGTCCGGGACGCCCTGGGGTTCACCTCCAGGACATAGACCTCCCCATCGCGAATGGCGAACTGGACGTTCATCAGGCCGACCACCCCCAGCTCGAGAGCGAACTTCCGGGTGAGGTCCCGGATCACCTCCAGCTCCTCCTCCCCCAGCAGATAGGGAGGCAGCACGCACGCCGAATCCCCCGAGTGTACTCCCGCATCCTCGATGTGCTGCATGATGCCCCCGATGACCACGTCGACACCGTCGGAAAGGGCGTCCACATCGGCCTCGAAGGCGTCTTCCAGGAAGGAGTCGATGAGGACCGGGTGGTCCGGGGAGGCCCGAAAAGCCCGCTCGAAATACCCTTTCAGGGAGTCCTCGTCGTAGACGATCTCCATCGCCCGCCCCCCAAGGACGTAGCTCGGCCGAACCAGGACCGGGTATCCAATGGAGTTGGCGACTTCCAACGCCTTGTCCGCGCTTGTGGCCACGCCGTTTTCCGGCACCCTGGCCCCAACGATCTCGCAGACCTTCGCGAACCGTTCCCGGTCTTCCGCCCGGTCGATGGCGTCCACCGAGGTGCCGAGGATGGGAGCCCCCAACTCCTCCAGGGATGCGGCAAGCTTCAATGGGGTTTGGCCTCCGAGCTGAACCACCACCCCTATGGGCTTCTCCAAATGGATGATCTCCAGAACATCTTCCAGGGTGAGGGGCTCGAAATAGAGCTTGTCGGAAACGTCGAAATCGGTGGACACGGTTTCCGGGTTCGAGTTGATCATGATGGTCTCGTACCCGGCGTCGTTCAGCCCCATGACGGCCTGGACGCAGCAGTAGTCGAACTCGATACCTTGGCCGATTCGATTCGGGCCGCTCCCCAGGATGATGATCTTCTCCCGGTCCGAGGGCTTCGACTCGTTTTCCGACTCGTAGGAGGAATAGTAGTAGGGGGTCGCCGCGGGAAACTCCCCGGCGCAGGTGTCCACCACATTGTAGGTAGGGCGGATTCCGGCTTCCCAGCGCCTCTCCCGGACCTCCCGCTCCGTTTCGCCCCTCAGCTCAGCCAGCTGGAGGTCACTGAAACCCTCCCGCTTCATGTGGTGGAGGTTCTCGGGGGTAACCTCGTTCAGCTCCCGATACCAGCTCTCCATCTCCACGATCTGAAGGAGCTGGTCCAGGAACCACGGATCGATGTGAGTGGCCTCGAAGAGGTCGTCCTGGGAGAGGCCCGCCTCCATGGCCCGTTTCAACTGGAAGGGCCGCTCCGCCGTGGGTCTCCGAAGCGCCGCCAAAAGGGTCTCAGGATCATCGGCGTCCAAACCATCATCCTTGAGGCGCTCGCCCGTGACCCAGCCATGCCGGTCGACCTCCAGCCCTCTGAATCCCTTTTGCCAGGCGGAGCGGAAGGTTCGCCCAATGGCCATCGTCTCCCCCACGGCCTTCATCTGGACGCCCAACGTCGGATCCACCTCCGGAAACTTCTCGAATGCGAAACGGGGAAGCTTCACCACCACATAGTCCAGGACCGGCTCGAAGGAGGCCGGGGTGGTCTTGGTGATGTCGTTGGGAAGCTCGTCCAGATGGTACCCCACAGCCAGCTTCGCCCCCACCCTGGCGATGGGAAAGCCCGTGGCTTTGGAGGCCAGCGCCGAGGAACGGGACACCCGGGGGTTCATCTCCACCACCAGGAGATCACCGTCTTCGGGATTCACCGCGAACTGAATGTTGCAGCCCCCTGCCTCTACGCCGATTTCACGGATGATGGCGATGGCAGCGTCCCGCATGCGTTGGTATTCGACGTCCGTGAGGGTCTGAGCCGGCGCCACCGTGATGGAGTCGCCCGTGTGGACCCCCATGGGATCGAAGTTTTCGATGGAGCAGACGAT
Source organism: Gemmatimonadota bacterium (assembly GCA_043820695.1). Classification (GTDB taxonomy): domain Bacteria; phylum Gemmatimonadota; class Gemmatimonadetes; order Longimicrobiales; family Gaopeijiaceae; genus JABDNZ01. Next base: position 16,829 of record JBDRDQ010000153.1, read on the forward strand.
GATGACGTTGTCCGCGCCGTCTCGGACCACCTCCAGCTCGAACTCTTTCCAGCCGATGACGCTCCGGTCGATAAGGACCTCGGTGATCGGAGATGCAGCCAACCCCTTCCTTACCTGGGACTCGAACTCGGCCCGGTTGTATGCGATCCCTCCCCCGGTTCCCCCAAGGGTGAACGAGGGGCGAATGATCGCGGGGTAGCCGGTGTCCTGCACGATGGCCATGGCGTCGTCCAAGGATCGGGCGAACCCTCCGTGGGGCACCGCAAGTCCAATGCGATGGATCGCCTCTGTGAAGTCCTCACGGTCCTCGGCCATCTGAATCGACCGGGCGTTGGCACCGATCAGTTCCACCCCATGCTTTTCCAGGAACCCGCGCCGGTGAAGCTCCATGGCCAGGTTCAGCGCCGTCTGGCCTCCCATCGTGGGGAGGAGGGCGTCGGGTTTTTCGGCCAGGATGACGCGCTCCACCCATGAGGGTGTGAGCGGCTCGATATACGTCCGATCCGCCAGGTCAGGATCGGTCATGATGGTAGCGGGGTTGGAGTTCACGAGGATGACCCGGAACCCCTCCTCCTTAAGGGCCCGGACGGCCTGGGTACCGGAATAGTCGAACTCGCAAGCCCGCCCGATGACGATGGGGCCGGAGCCAAGGATGAGGATGGACTCGATGTCGGTGCGTTTGGGCACGTTAGTCGTTCGGGTGGAGGGTTCGATTGAGGTCGAGCCAGAATGGCGAAAGGTGTCGGAATCCGGGAGAGGTTGGCAAGGTGGCCGAAATCATCGGCCTTGCGTATGCTTGGTCCGGAGGATGTGGCGGGGGCGCTGTTTGGAAGAAGAGGCCCCATGGGTTGGGAGTGACTCAGGAATAGAGCTCAGGAGCCTACCGTGCGTACGTTCAAGTCTTTCGCCGGCAATTTGGCCATGATTCCCCTTCTCCTCGCCTCCGGATGCGTCATGAAGGGCACTCACCAAAGGACCGTGGACGAACTCGCCTCGACGCGAACCCGACAAGAGGAGTTCTCGGGGGAGATGGAGCGTGAGCTGCAACGACGAGAGGAGCGAGAGATCCGACTGAGGGCCCAGCTGGATGATCGCCAACGGGAGATCGACGCCCTCATCGAGCAAGCGGGAAACGCCCGGAGAGAGACCATTCGAGCCCAGGAGCAACTCGCGGAAGCCCGAACGGAATCCCAAAGGGCAAGAGACCTCCTGAATGCCCAGGGAGTCGAAGCTCAACGCCTTCGTGGGCGCCTGGATCAGTTGAGCGCCATCGAGGCTGAGATCCGGGAGAGAAACCGCATCTATGAAGAAGTGCTGGGTCGGTTCAGGTCCCTCATCGACGCTGGACGGCTGAGCGTATCCATCGTTCGGGGACGAATGGTCATCAACCTCCCACAGGATATTCTGTTCGCCTCCGGAAGTGCCACTCTGGGGAGGGAAGGCCGGGAAACCCTCTCACAAATCGCTACTGTTCTCGGTGACTTCGACGGAAGGAGCTTTCAGGTAGAAGGGCACACCGACAACGTCCCCATCTCGACCACCCAGTTCCCAAGCAACTGGGAGCTTTCGGCGGCCCGGGCCCTATCTGTAGTCAAACTGCTGGTGACCGAAGGTGTGCCCCCCGACAACGTCTCCGGCGCGGGGTACGGCGAGTATCACCCGGTGGCTACGAATCAGACCACCGAGGGCCGACGCCTGAACCGGCGCATCGAGATCGTCATGCTGCCCAACCTGAACGTCATTGCCGAGACGGGTCTCGGGAGCCATGAGCCTATTTCTCCGACTCGCTCTTGATGGCTTTGCGAAGGGCGAGGGAGAAGCCTCCCCAGACAAAGGCCAGGATCCCGATGAGGGTGATCCATGTCGCTGTGGTCATCACCTTTACCTCATGGTTGGGAGGATGGCATCAAGGCCTGGGTCGTCCCTGACGGCGATGGTTCCTTCCACCGTCTTTCTGTTGGCCGTAATCCGAACCCGGTAACTCCCTGAAACGGCAACCGCACCCTGGGCACCCCGCATCCTGAAGCCACTACCAACCGGCGGTCCGCCCTGAGCCTGCATCCGGGTCATCTGCTCCTGGAACTCAGCGGCCTGGGCGACCGAGGGTGGAAAGCTGAGATCCCAAAACCATCGGTTGACTCCGGCATGAGCCTGGACCTCCTGGCTGACAGTGTAGGTCCCGTCCAGGGAGGAGACCTCCACCGTCACCGAGCCGGTTGGGGCCGAGCCCAACCAGAAATGTATGGCGGCGGAGTTCCGGAGTTCGCTGGGAGAGTTTCCTGGCTCCTGCTGGTCGATGCTCAGCGGGTTCCTCCCCATAAAAAGCATATGTCCTCGGGTCGCTCCCCGGCTGATGCCCTGCCATTTTGTGGCCACCTTCTGGTCGAAGATATGGAGCTCGCTGGCCCGGACCTCGGGCGTCAGCTGCTGTAGGGCGGTGACGTCGTCCAGGATCCAGATGCTCCGGCCGTGGGTGGCGGCGATGAGGTCCCCTTCCCTGGGATGAACGACGAGGTCGTGAATCCCAACCGTGGGAAGGCCCTCTCCGAGCCGGTCCCAACTCGATCCCCCGTCCACCGACACGAACGCCGCGAACTCCGACCCGGCGAAGAGCAGATCCGGGTTCTTCGGGTCCTCCCGAACCACGTAAATGGGATTCCCGTCCGGGAGGCCGTCGGAGACCTTCGTCCAGCTGTCGCCAAAGTCGGTGGTTTTGAAGATCCAGGGCCGGAACTCATCCGAGCGGTGCCCATCGATCGACACGTAGGCCGTTCCCTCCTGGAAATGGGAGGGCTCCACACGGCTCACCCAAAGGCCCCTGGGGGGATTGGGCATGTTGATTCCCACCTCGGTCCATACCTGCCCATCGTCCCGGGTCAGATGGACCCGGCCATCGTCGGTGCCGACCCAGATCAGGCCCGGTTTCACCGGGGACTCGGCCAGGGTGATGATGGTGGCGTGGGTCTCCGCGCTGGTAATGTCGCTGGTCAGGCCCCCACTTTCCGGATTCGTCAGGTCCGGGTCGTTGGTTGAAAGATCGGGGCTGATGATTTCCCAGCTGTCCCCCCGGTCGAGGCTCCTGAAAAGGTGGTTTCCCCCGAACAAAAGCGTTTTGCTGTTGTGCGGGGAGAGGGCCAGGGGCGAGGACCAGTTGAAGCGGAAAAGCTCAGGCGGCAACCGGCCGTCTGCCTGCTGGCCTGGGAAGAGCTCCTCGTAATTGATGACAGTGGATGGCGTCGGAGTGATACTCCCCCCCTGTTGGCGGAACACGGCGTCCATCCTCCGGATACTCCCGCCCTGCGACTCGGTGTAGACGGTCCGCCAATCATTGGGATCCACCGTCGTGTGGAATCCGTCGCCGGAGTGGAACTTGAACCAGTGGTCGTTCAGGATCCCGTTGTAGTCCCGGCTGTTGGAGGGTCCTCCCCAGTTCCCATTGTCCTGAAGTCCGCCATACACCCAGTAGGGATCCCTGTTGTCCGCAGTCACGGCGTAGAACTCACCGATGTCCATGTTGTCGAACATGACGAAGTGGTGGCCCTGGTCGAATGTGACGTAAGCGCCCTTGTCATTACCGACATAGAACTGGTCGGGGTTATCCGGATCGACCCAAAGTGCGTGGAAGTCTCCGCTGATCCCCTCCATGGACCGGTCGAAGGTCCGGCCTCCGTCCTCGGAGATCTGGGCTGACCCGGACAGAACGTACACTCGCTGGTCGTTCTGCGGGTCCATCCAGATATGGGAGTAGTAGAAGGGCCGGTTATTGAAGCGGTTCACGTACTCCCAACTGGAGCCAGCGTCTTCGGAGCGGTACATGCCCGTGCCCAGCTGGGTCATATCCGGGAAGGCCGGATCCTGCCGCCCGGGTTGGAAACCGTGCTCCACGATGGCCATCAGGATGTCCGGGTTCGAATGGTAGACCGCCAGGCCGATCTTCCCCGTGTCCCCGGTGGGAAGGCCACTGGTCAGCTTCGTCCAACTCTCCCCGCCGTCGATGGACTTGAAAATGCCTCCGTTCGGCCCGCCTGAGAGGAACCTGTGGGGCATCCTGATCCTCTCCCAGAACGCGGCATAGAGGACGCTCGGATCGGTGGGATCCATCTTCAGATCCGAGGCCCCGGTGCGGCCGTCATCCGGAAGGCCGGTGGTCAGGTGGCGCCAGGTACTCCCTCCATCCTCGGTCTTGTAGATCCCCTTTTCCCCTGCGTGCCCCCAGAGGTGCCCCTGGGAGGCCACATAGGCCACCGCAGGATCAGTCGGGTGGGTAAGAACTTCACTGATGTGGTGCGTGTCCCCGAGCCCCACGTTTACGAAGGTCTCACCCCCATCGATGGACTTGTAGACTCCGTCCCCCCAGGTGACCGAGTTCCGGGTGCAGGATTCCCCCGTTCCGATCCAGATGATGTCCGGGTTGGGTTGGAAGATGGCGATGTCGCCGATGTTCCCACTTCCGTAGTTCTCGAAGATCGGCTCCCAGGTGGTCCCTGCGTTGTTGGAGAGCCATGCACCCCCCGAGGCGGCTCCCACGATGACCCGAGACGGGTTCGCCTCTACCCCCTCGATGTCCGTGACCCGGCCCGCCATGTTCGCAGGCCCGATGTTTCGCCACTGGAGGTCCTGTGTGAGTTGCCGAGTGGTTTGGGCCTCGAGACGCAACCCGCCGAAAGTCGTGAAGAGGAGGGATAGCGTCAGGGCTCGACGGAGGATGCGAGACATGGAAGGCCTCCAGGTTGAAGCGCGATCGGGACGGATCTTCGGGGGCACCATGGCGGCGAGGGGCCCGGCGACGCAAGGGGTGTCGGGGGGAGAAGGAAGGTGGCCTGGCTTCCGGGGGTTGGAGGATCTAGGCGTTGGCGCGAATCAGCCGTATCGGCCCTCGATATAATCCGCCGTTTCTTTGTGTTTCGGAGCGAGGAACAGATCGTCGGTAGCCCGGTGCTCGATGACCCTGCCCATGAGCATGTAGATGGTCTCCTCACTGGCCCTGCGGGCCTGGGCCATGTTGTGGGTGACGATGAGGATGGTGTACTCACCCCGGAGTTCCCACATGAGGTCTTCCACCGCCTCCGTTCCAGCCGGATCCAGGGCCGAACAGGGCTCGTCCATGAGAATCACCGACGGTTTCACAGGCAGGAGTCGGGCGATACAGAGCTTCTGCTGCTCCTCCAGTGATAGGGCCATCGCCCGGTTGTTCAGACGATCCTTGACGGTGTCCCAGAGGAGGACCTCTCGAAGAGCCTTCTCCACGATGGCATCTTCATCGGATTTGCCGACCTTGGCTTTCCCGCTATGAACCCGGTGGCCGAAAAGGACGTTGTCTCTGATGGAGAGGGGTAACGGGTTGGGCCTCTGGAAGACCATCCCCACCTGTTTTCTCAATTGGACCGGGGCCACCTTCGGGTCGAAGACGTCTTGGCCGAGGACCCGAATGCTCCCCTTCGTTATCACATAGTCCAGACGTTCGATGATCCGGTTCACGCTTCGCAGAAGTGTGGTCTTTCCGCACCCGGAGGGACCGATAAGGGAGGTAATGAGCCCCTGCTTGATCCGAAGGTCGATATCGAAGAGGGCCTGAAAGTCCCCGTACCAGAGGTTCAGTCCCTCGGTCTCGATGGCGAAGATTCGGGATCCAGGGGGCATCGCACTATCCAAACCTGCCCTCCACGTATTCCCGGGTTCGCCGATCGCTCACGGGTCCCGTAAAAAGGTCTTCCGTCTCACCCACCTCCACCAACTCTCCGTTCAGAAAGAACGCGGTCCGCTGGGCCAAGCGCCTGGCCTGCTGCACGAGGTTGGTCACCAGGACGATGGTCATCTCGGATCGAAGCTCCTTCAGGACATCCTCGATGCGCATGGTTGTCACAGGATCCACGGCGATCGAAAACTCATCCAGGAGAAGGACCTCCGGGTCCTGGGAGAGGGCCCTGGCGATGGTGAGGCGTTGCTGTTGTCCTCCGCTGAGAAGGCTGCCAAGAGCGCGGAGACGATCCTTCACCTCATCCCATAGGGCTGCCCGCCGCAGGCACCGTTCCACGATCTCGTCCAGCTCGGGCTTCTTCTTGATTCCCGCGAGGCGAGGGGAGAGGGCCACGTTGTCGTAAACGCTCAGGGGGAGCCCCACCGGCAAGGGGAATACCACCCCGATTCGCCGACGAAGGGAGAACACGTTCTTGAATCCATTCACCTCCTCGCCGTTGAAGAGGACCCTGCCCGCCACCCGCATCCCCGGCACGAATTCGTTCATGCGGTTCAGCGCCCGAAGGAAGCTGGTCTTGCCGCTGTTGGCGGGGCCGATGATTCCGAAGATCTCGTTCTCACGAACCTGAAAGCTGACGTCCCTGAGAGCGACCTTGCCGCCATAACTCAGGGTAAGGTTCTGGACCTCCATCTTCACCTGGACCCCCTGCCCCCCTACCACTTCTTTTTCCCCCTGAGGTAGACCCGGAAGGCGATGGAAAGGGCGTTCATGGCCAGAATCATGCTGATCAGGACCAACGCCACCCCGTACGGCAGCTCCTCGGGCACGCCCGGCACCTGAGTGGCGATGACATATAGGTGCAGCGACATGGCCATGGTCTCATCGAGGACGCTCTGAGGAAGGAAGGGAAAGAAGAACACGGCTCCGGTGAACATGATGGGCGCCGTCTCTCCCGCCGTCCGGGACACCTCCAGAATGATCCCGGTGAGGATTCCGCTCACTGCATTGGGCAGGACCACTCTGCGAATCGTCTGCCAGCGTGTGGCCCCCATATTCCAACACGCCTCCCGGAAAGCCCTGGGCACCGCCTGAAGGGACTCCCGGGTGGCCACGATGACCACCGGCAAGGTCATGATGGCCAGGGTGAGGGAGGCGGCCAAAATGCTAGTGCCGAAGTTGAAGAAGAGCACGAAGGCCCCCACGCCAAAGAGGGCATGAACGATGGAAGGAACTCCCGCGAGGTTGATGATGGCCAGGTTGATGATCCGGGTGAACCAATTGTCGGGGGCGTACTCACTGAGGTATATGGCGGCAGCCACCCCGAGAGGCACAGAAGCGACCAGGGCTACGCTCACCAGCCAAACCGTGCCGACGAGGGCGGGGAGAATGCCTCCGGCGGTCATTCCGTTGGTGGGAGATGAGGTAAGGAACTCCCAGGACACGGCCCCGTGTCCCTTTACCACCAGGACGCCCAGAATCAACAGCACCGGCACGACCAGCAGGACCGTCATGAGCAGGAACAGCATCTTGAAAAGCCATCCCTTCTGCTCGTTTCTCCGATTCAGGGCTGTCGCCTCGAACATCCCTTACGCCCCTTTCCTCACGCCGCGAATCACGAGGTCGGCGGTGAGGTTGATGACGAAGGTGACCACGAAGAGGAGGATCCCCAGCGTGAAAAGGGCCCCGTAGTGATCAGATCCTACCGGCGTTTCTCCCAGTTCGGCGGCGATGGTTGCCGTAATGGCCCGAACCGAATCGAACAGGCTCCCCGGAATGTTCACCGCATGACCGGTGGCCATGAGGACCGCCATGGTCTCACCGAACCCCCGGCCCACACCCAGCAGAACCGCACCCAGCAAGCCATTCTTGGCGGCAGGGAACACGACCTTGACGATGACCTGCCAGCGTGTGGCACCCATGGCCTCGGCAGCCTCCCGGTAGGCGTCGGGGACGGCTTTGAGGGCATCCTCTGCGATGGTCGTCATGATGGGCGCGGCCATGAGACCGAGGATGATGCCGGCGTTGAGGACGTTCAGGCCAACGGGGACTCCGAAGAGGGATTCGATAAGCTCCTTCATGATGCTGAAGCCGATGAAGCCCCACACCACGGAGGGGATGGCGGCGAGGAGCTCCACCAGGATCTTCAGCGTTTCCCGGACTTTCCCCTTGGCGAACTCCCCAATGAATACGGCCGCGCCTAAAGAAAAGGGCACTGACACCACCATGGCCAACCCCGTTACCGACACGGTTCCGAGAATCAGGGCCAACGCACCGTAGGTAGGGTTGTTTCGAGAGGTAGGACGCCAAGCCGGAGAGCCGAAGAATTCCCTGACGTCCAGGGTGTTCAGGATAAACCCCATGCCCTCCCTGGTGATGAATACGAAAATGCCGAGAATGAAGACGATGGCCGACAGCCCCCCGACAAAAACGAAGCCCGCGATGGCTTTATCCTGATACCAGGCCAGGTCTCTCCGGTGCAGATCCCCATGCCGGGCCGAGAACGTCCCGGGAGGGCCGCCGGGCGCGTTGCCGGCAGACGAGACCTCAGTTGGCATCCTGACCCCAGAGCACCTCCATGAGGTCTCTCATCTGTCCCGCGATCACCCTGTACATCGCCTCGAAAGTCTTGGTGGCGTCGGGGTCGCTCTCGCTGAAGGGACAGGGCCCCAGGTCCCAGTTCAGGAACACCGTCTTGTACGGAAGCTCACCGATCATCTCCCGGGCCTTCTCGTCCAGTCCGATCACCACATGGAAATGTTTCGGTTCGGCCATGAGGTCAGGAACCCGCCGGGGACCGGCGTTCTCGACGGAGAGGCCGTGGTCGTTCAGAAAGGGCAGGATCTCGGGCCGGACGGAGTCGGCGGGATCCCATCCCGCACTGGAGAAGGTCGCGCAGTCGGGGAAAGCCTTCCGTGAATAGGCCTCCGCAAGTTGGCTGCGGCAGTCGTTGGCCCGGTCGACGAAGAGGATCCGATAGACCTTCGGGTTCTTGGTCTCCCCGGTGGCGGCGAAAAGGGTTTCCTGGGCGATGTTCTCAGCCTGGTCCGAAACCCGAAGGAGCACATACAAGGATCTGAGGTAGGCGAAGAGGTCACGAACGGGCTCCTCATGTGCCTCCCCGGCGGAAACCAGATCTTCGAACGCGCTATCGTGGGTGTTGTCCACCGGGGCCGTGAGGCCCAAGGCCTTCCGGGCCAGATCCACGTCCTCCGTATGGAAGGCCTTCAGCGCCTCCGCCAGGGAGTTTCGGGCCTGTTGGCCGATGAGTTCCAGGTCTCGTGCGATGGTCGGGGGAGGCAGTGTCGAGCACCGGATACTGTGTCGGCAAATGGTTACGGCATAGTCACCAACCCGTTCCAACGCCACGTCCATTCGCAGAACGGAAGAGACATACCTGAGGTGGTGAGCCACCGGCAGGTGCCGAACGACAAACCCGTGGCAGAGCCGGTCCAAGGTTCTGGTCTCACGGTTCACGATCCGGTCTTTCAGGACGACCTGGTTCGCAAGATCCGGGTCCATGGTCAGCAGGGCCTGGATGGCATCCCTGACCTGCTCCTCCACCAGATCCCCAACCGCTTTGACCTTGGAGCGGATCTCCCCGAGGTCCCGTTCCAGCCGCTTTTCGTAGTGTGTCACTGCCCTCATCCTCCATGAAGACGCGATACCGGAGGGAGGAGGAGCCTCCCCGCCCTCACCCCTCCGAAGGGTTCAAGCAGGGGAGGTTCCCTCGGACGGGGGCATAGCCCTTGCCAACCAAGATGCACTGGCCTTCGTCGCTCAGGATCCAGTCCAGATACTCCTTGGTGGCGCCCTCCGGTTCCCCTGAAGTGTACATGAACAGGGGACGGGAGATAGGATAGCTCTTGTCCACCGCAGTCTCCATACTCGGGTGGATGCAGGGAGAGCCTTCCTCAGCGGAAATGCACGGCATGATCACATGATCCGTGGCGTAAGCCAACCCGCTGTATCCGATGGCACAGGGGGTGTTCTCCACGAGATCCACCACGTCCTTCGATCCGTGCATGTCCCTGGATCCCAATTTGTACTCGACCTCCCCCAGTACCGCCTCCTGGAAATAGGCGTAAGTCCCGGAATTGTTCTGCCGGCTCACCCTGACAATTTCGTCGGAGCCGCATCCGGGGACCGTGATTCCCAGATCGGTCCATGACTCGAAGGCCCCACCCTCACCGTAAATCGCCGTCAGTTGTTGGAAGGTGAAGGCGTCGATGGGGTTGTCGGCGTGCAGAAACACTGCGAGAGCATCGTAGCCGACAATATGCTCCACCGGCTCATGGCCCTGAGCCCGGGCTGCTTCGATCTCACTCTCCCGCATCTCCCGGCTGGAGTTGGCGAGATCCACGGTGCCGTTGATGAGAGCCGAAATGCCGGTGCCCGAGCCACCCCCGGTGACGGCCACCGCCACGTTCGGATTAATGACGCCATAGGCCTCGGCCCACGCCTGCGCCACGTTCACCAGGGTGTCGGACCCTTTGTTTTGAATCAGAGTTCTGGAAGCCCTCCCGTCCCCTGCCTCACCACCACAGGAAAGAGAGAAGGCCAGCGTCGCAAAGAGCACGATCGTATGTTTCACGATGGTTCCTCGAATGTTGGGGATCCCATACCCTTTGCTGATCAAGGTGACGCGGGAGGGTTCGCAATCCCGTTTCCATTTCGAATTCAAACCGCTACAAATCTCCGCGTCCTTGGTCAAGAAGCACCCCTTGGGTTGCCTCGTGTTCCACCTTGAACCCGAAAACCGGAGGCCTACCTTCCTCCCCTCCGCCGAATTGGACAGATTCGATGGTCCCCCCACCTAGCGCGAGTTTCGGTGACAGGACCCCTCTCGGAACACAGTTGATCCCATAACAATAGCGATACCAACAGTTTTGGGTGGGTCATTGTGCCCAAAACGTGTATATACCATGATAGAGAA
>JBDRDQ010000154.1:0-3023 GCA_043820695.1 Gemmatimonadota bacterium
ATCCGGCCCGTTACCAACCGCCCAAGGGGCGAGGTTCGGGAAAGGAAGGCGGCAGCGTCCAGCTCCCGGACCGCCAGGTTCATTGAAAAGGGAGCGGCTGCCTGGGGCCCGAGAGTCAGGTTGACCGCGGTGTGAATCTCCCCCCCGTAGCGGTTGAAGACCGCATCCGAGACCCGGACAAAGGTGGGGCCGAAATCCACGTGGGCCCTGACGTTCTCCATGCGACCCTGTCGGTCGATGACCGTGTCGAACTGGAGCGCGAGGGTTCCCGTGAAGGGGAGTGAGTCGGGGCGGGCCAAACCCAACTCCCGGGCGGCGTCTTCGATCCCCCGTCCTCCCACGAGCCGGCCGCCGATCTTGGCGAAGGCCACCTTCCCGTAAGTGAGGGTGGAGTCAGGCGGGGGGTTAGCGCTGACCCTGCGAAGGTCCAGGCGCGGCCCTTGAACCGAACCCTCGAATCGAGGCGTCCCCTCCGGGTCGAGGAAGACGAGAAGGTCGCCGACCTCCCCCGTGATCGAGAGGCGATCCTCACCGAGGGAAAGGGGGAGATCTTGCACGATCGCTCGGATCCCCGAAAGCTGCAGACGACCTCCGGGAATCTCGATGGGCACGGCAATGGATGGATGGGTGACACGGAGTTGGTCCGGCGAAAGATCCCCGTTGAAACGGAATCCCTCCAGATCCATCAAGGGACCGGTGACCCGTACGAGGATTCCCATCCTTCCTCCTGCGCTCACCCCCTCCGGGAGTTCGAAGATGGTACCCAACTTTGCCAGATCCGGGGTGCCGCGGACGGTCAGGTCAATGCTCCCGGCGTCCCCGAGGACGATGGTTCCATCCACTGAAAGGGGGCCGCCCAGAACCGAGGCCTGGCCACGAGCCTGGACCGCTGAGCCCTCCCGCAGGGACAAGTCCGCCGAAAGGTCTTCAGCCAGGCCCTTTCCTTCGAAGGTCAATCGCCCTCTGGTCAGGCCCACGTCTCCTCTGATCTCCGGGAGTTGCCCGGAGCCCATCTCCCCCGTAATCCTCAGGTCCACGGCCAGGACCCCCTCGGCTCCCAACGGGAGTTCGCTTCGTGTCGAAGCAGGCAAGGCCGCCAGGAGGTCGCCGAGGGGAAGGCCCTGCCCCACAAGGGCCAGGGAAAGGGAACGGACGGGGTTCTGGAGGCCCTCCAGATCGCCGGTAACGTCCAGGGCGAACTGGTCCAACACCAACTCCCCGGTACGAATTCGGACCGAATTGAACTCACCATCGGTTTGGACATCGAAGGTGAGCCCGATCGGGGTTTTTTCGAAAAGGGGGTTGGATCCTCCCCGGCGGAGGGTCAGCTCAGAGTTCGATGAACCCACCACCACCCATGATCCGTCGGCCTCTTTTCGAAGGCCTGCACTCAGCTTCAACTTCCCGATCTCCCCCACCAGGGTATCGGATTGGCGACTGAACCGGACGCCACTATTCGTAAACCGGGCGCTTTTGAGGTTCAGGGTGAAGGGCCGCTTCGATCCCTCCACCTTATCGGCCTCACTTCGGTCAGCTGTCCTACCAGCTTCTGCTTCCGTACGGGTGGACAGGTCCCCGAAGTTGGATCGACCGTCGCTAGAGACCCTGAGGTCGGCTTCCAGTTTGTCCACCGTTAGGCGATGGACCCAGACTTCCCTCTTCAGCAGCGGGAGGATCCTGACCTGAAAGTCCACTGAGGCCACCCTGGCCAGGGTGGGGGCCATCCCGGTGGGGTCGGAAAGGGTGAGTTCACGGAGTCCGATCCCCAAGGGGAAGAACCCGATCTCGACTCTGGCCACCTCAACGTTCCGGTTCAATGCCTGTTCCAGGCGGGGCTCCAGCCAGGACGCGAGTCCTTCGGGATCCAGAAACCGAGATAAACCGAAGGCCGCCCCGGTATAGAGAAGGACCAACGCGGCCAGGGCGATCCCGGCCCGGGCGACCCATTTCAAGCTGGATGTCGACGCGGCTGGACTGGACACGGTTTCTTCTGGGTTGGGGGAAAAGGTCTCGAACCCTTTCTAATACCCGGGAGGGTCGGGATTGTATCAGGGAATCCGGTTGCGAAGCCCACCATTCCGAACCACACTATCCGGCAGAACCTTCGACGCCGCTGTGGGGCGTTCGTCCTCTCTCGCAATAAACCTCTCTCGGGGGGCATTCATGAAGTCCTTCCTTTCGGTCTTTTCAAGATCCGCGGTGGTTTCTCTATTCTTCCTTTTTCTCGGCTTTCAGCTTCCCCTTCGGGCTCAGATCACACAGGATCGGTCGCTGGTCCCGGCCAGCATCAGGGATCCCATCCTTCTGGAGTACTCCGGGGAGTTGGCCTACGCCCATGTCCAGGTTTTGGCGCTGAACCGCCAACGGTCGGTAGAGGAGTACGCCGACAGCTACATGGAAACCGCCTACATGCAGGAAATGGCCACCCGCTACGGTCTCTCCGATGTCCGGGTGGACTACTTTCCCGGTGGGGACGTGTGGGTTCCCGAAGTGGGGGACCTGTGGATGGTGGAGCCGTTCCAGAAGAAGATCGCCAGCCTGACCATGGTTCCGGCCGCCCTCGCATCGGGGAGCACCACTGGGGAATGGGAAGCTGAGGCCGTCTATTTAGCTTCTGGTGGCCCAGCTGATCTCGCCGGGACGGAGTTGGCGGGGAAGATCGTACTCGGCAACGCCTCCGTGGGGTCGGTATTCTCCAGCGCTGTTGGACGGTTCGGGGCCGTGGGGGCCCTGGGCACCGGGAGCCCCGGCGTCGACGGTGATCGCCCGGGTTACAGCCTGGACCAGATCGGCTGGGCCTCCGTCCGGCCGGAGGAAGGCAGCTCGGGTTTCGGATTCAACCTTTCTCTGAGACAGTTCACTGAACTCAGGGTCCTGTTGGAGCGCGGTGAACGGGTGGTTCTTCGGGCGAAGGTTCAGGCCAGGACCGTTCCCGGGCGCATGAACGTGGTGTCGGCTGCCATTCCCGGTACGGATCCGGAAGCTGGCGAGCTCATGATCGTCTCCCACCTCTTCGAGCGGCC
>JBDRDQ010000155.1:0-2098 GCA_043820695.1 Gemmatimonadota bacterium
GACACGTCCGGGTCTCCGGCATACCTCAAGCGAACCCAGAAGGCACGCTTGGTAACCTCTGCAAACACATGAAGATAGTCCACGCTGTTATGGCCCATCTCTTCCACATCCACAAGGCTCATCATCCCCAGCCGAACCAGGGCAGGAAAGGAGTTGGCTGGAGGGGAGGGGACTACGACCCGATGGCCCTTGTAGTCGATTCCGATGGGTTCCCACCACTCGGCCTCGTTTTCGGCCAAATCCGACAGCCTCAGGAAGCTCCCGCTTTCCTGCATCGCCTGATCGATGGCAACCCCCAGGGACCCTCCATGAAAGGCCTGAGGGCCTTCTTCCGCCACGAGCCGAAGGGACTGGGCCAAATCTACTTGCACAAGCCGCTCTCCGGCCTGGAGTGGACGGCCTTCCACCCCGTAGAAGGCTCGGACATGCTCGGGAAACCCGTCCCAAGCCGAATCGATGGACCCGGCGAGGCGGGCGTCGATTTCGAAGCCTCCCTCCGCCAACCTGGCTGCAGGCTCCAACAGGTCGGTCCAGAGGAGGACCCCGTACCCGTCGGACATGGCCGCCCAGGCGTTGACGTTCCCGGGGGTCGAAATGGCTTTCGGGCCTCGCCGGTTCTCCCGGTAATTCGGGGTGGGGGCCCGGAACGCGTCCGAGTCCACGCCCCGGGGAATCCTCCCCGAGGAGTTGAGAAAACGGGCCCGGCCTTCCTCGGCGGAGTACAGGAGAATGGTCCCGTAGCCCCCCATTCCCGACATCATGGGCTCGACCACGTTCAGAGCGGCGGCAATCGCCACGGCGGCATCGAAGGCGTTTCCGCCCTTGGCCAGCACCTCCAGGCCCACCTCGGTGGCAAGGGGGTGGGCCGAACTGACCATGCCCGAACTCCCTCGAGCGGGGACCTCCCCACCGCCATCGGCGGAACGCTGGGACGCCTCCCCCCCATCGCCGCCGGATCCCCCACATGCCCAGGAAACCAGGATGACAAGGAAGAGGGTCAGGGCGGACTGGCCCTTCTTCAACAAGGGCTGAGACATGGTCTAAAGCCTCCCGCTGGCGTTCGAGGAATACCTGTTTCCCCCGGAGCCGAAGGCTTCTCCCCGGGGGTCGTTGCTGGAATTATTTTATGCGGACCAGGACAATACGGAAGGGGAAGGCCCCGGCGGCGGTGACGGTGACCTCCATTCCCAGGCCGGTCCCGTCGGAGGTGACGTCGAAGATCCGGACCCCGGAAGGCCCGATGGATCCGGTGTTCGTCAGACTCGCGAAGGGCCAGGTGGTCACGCTCCCGGAGACGTTCACGGGCCACGGATAATTCCCGGACGGCTTCCCCGTATAGGTGAACGTCGTGTTCACGCCGGGGAAATCATAGGAGGTGAAGGCCCGGGATCCCTGGGGAGCCTGGGTTCCGTTGACCATGATGGCCTTGAGATACTCCTCCAGGAGAGAGCTCCAGGACGAAGCCCCGGTTACGCTCAAAATGCCTGCAACACCCGTCGCGGTCAGGGAGTCGTTGAGGGTCCTGAAGAAGGAGGCATCAGCGAGGGGGGTAGAGGCGTTTCCGTACGCATCACCGAGCCATCGGTGGAAGTGCCATCCCGACCCGTACACGCTGTGGCCCGAGCTGGCCCCAACCGGAGTGACCACCACGCCATTGGGCTGAGAGGACAGGTACCCGGTGGTCCCGGCATTGACCAGGATCACGCTGTAGTTCTCTCTGGTGAAGCCGGATCCACCCAGGGAAGGGCTCACGTCGGAGGCCCTGACCATCGCTCCCACCGCCGGCCCGCCCGTAGAGGCCCAAGCGATGCGGGCGGCCACCTCTTCGGCAAATTCAGCCGTTCCCTCCTCAACCCAGGTGGGCTGGTAGTAACTGCTGAAGTAATCGCTGCGAATGATGCTCTTATAGAGAGAGCTGATGTGTTTCGTCTCGTGGACCACGGTGCCCAGGGCCTGGAAGTCCCCGTCCACCAGCCGCTTGATGACGGGAAGACTGAACCGCATCATCTCCATTTCATTGGAGGCGGGGCACCCCTGCCAACCGGTCTGGGAGGTCTTGGGGAAGAAGTCTCCGCTCCAGACGAAGGCGACCACGCCC
>JBDRDQ010000156.1:0-9888 GCA_043820695.1 Gemmatimonadota bacterium
GGAATGGCCGTAGGCAGCGAATATGGCCTGGCCCACCAGCTCGGCGTTGGCGGAAATGGCAGCGTTCAACGGTGCGGCACGAGCAGCCACCTGGGCCGCCAAGGGGTTGATTGCTCGAGCCGCTACGATCATGGGATCGTCAGAGGCGGCGATGGCTGCGGCACCCCCTTCCATCAGAAGCTGCCGGACCGAGGGGTCGGTGAGGCGTGATCCTTCGATGAGCGCGTGGGCCGCAGCCTCGGGCGTCCGGCCCGCCAACACCGCTTTCAGGAAGGGGTCCCCGGCCGGGAGCTCAGCCTGGGCCGCCTGCAATTGAGCGATGAGGTTCATCTCTTCCAGCTCGATGTCGATGGACATCTCGGCGGTGAGTTGGCTCTGGAGCCGTTCGAGCCGGTCGCTCCTGAAGGCTGGAGTCCGGAGTGAATCAGGAAGAGCCTTCTGCTCGGGCAACCGAACCAGGGTCCCGGCGACCCCCAGAATCTGGGATCCCCCGAACCCGTAATACCGGCTCTGGACTGCAAAGGCAGCCAGCTCCGCCTGGGACTTGGCGATGGCATCCCACGCACCACCGTACTTGGCTTTCAGATCAGGATCGGCGTCGATGCGACGACGGAAATCCCCCTCGAAGACCGCTTTCCGGCCCATCCGGTCCTCATCCAGAAGGCCGCTCAGGTAGCCGCTCGTCGCCTTGTAGGAGTTCTCCACTCCGAAGATCTGGTTCTCGGTCCGGCGCCGGTCCTCCTCACTCCGGGCCGCGATCCTCTGTAGCACCCCTAGCTGTCTCTGGTACCCGGCGAGTTGGGCCGGATACTGGACATCCCTCAGGTACTCCATCTGGGCCAGGGTCAGGAGCCGGCCTGTGGAACCCGGGTTTCCGGTGATGAAGACCAGTTCATTCTCGGCGGCCCCGTTGTCGCTCCACCTCAGGTAGTGGTCGGTTTGCCGGGGCTGCCCGTCCACATAGACCCGGAGAAGAGTGAGATCCAGGTCATAGCGCGGGTAGGTGAAGTTGTCCGGGTCTCCGCCGAAGAAGGCGGCTTGTCCTTCCGGCGCCATTACCAGGCGGACGTCGTCGAAACGCTCATACCGGTAGAGGGAATACATCCCACCTTGGTAGAGGGTCACCACCTGACAGTTCAGACCGGTGGCGTCCCGGCATTCGGCGGTGACGGCCTGGATGACCGAGTCCCGCTGCGCGACCTGGCCCTCAGCATCGGTGGCCGTTACGGAGCCCCGGATTCTGGCCGTCACGTCCTCGATGGACTGGAGTTGGTCCACATAAACCCCCGGGCACTTCTTCTCATCGGCCATGCTGGAAGCAACGAACCCGGTCTCCTGGTAACTCGTGTCCGGAGGCGATACGGCCGTGATGCATCCCCGGGCGCAGTGATGGTTGGTCATCACCAGCCCGTCCTTCGATACGAAGGAAGAGGAGCACCCCGGCAGCCGAACCGAAGCGAGCCTCACATGATCCAGCCAGTCCTGCGTCGGCCGGAAGTCATAGGTCCGCTCCCAGTAGTCCAGCGGCGGAGCGTCGAAGGTCCACATGGTTCCGAACTCTTCGAAAAAACCGGTTTGGGACTGGGGAGGCTGGGGGGCTTGGGCCGAGGCGAGTTGGGTGGTCAGGAGAAGGAAAGCCGCAACAGCCAAGGTGCGGTCGGAGTACTTCTGGATGGTCTTCATGGTGCTTCCCGCTGATTCTGGAGGTTGCTGATGTTCAGAACGCCGCTTCAAGCTTACGATAGTCTACCGCTGTTGGAGGCGGGACGCATCACCTTCCCGCCTACCTTCCCGCCTACCACTCTCCGTCTACCACCCGTTTGGGGACCCCAAGCGGAGGAGGGTGCTTCGTGCCGCAGTCTGGTATGCCGGCGTGGGGTTGGCGTTCGCTTCGAATGCCGAGTACGTCCTCGAAATGCTCGGCTTCCCACTCTCGGCTGCTCAATTCGTGGCCATCCTTGTCCTTGCGGGCTTCCCCATCGCCCTGGTCATCTCCGGGGTCGTCGAGATCTCGCCTGCTGGAGTTCAACGGAGGTCGCCAGCCACCTCGGAAGAGCTGGCGGCCCATTCTCCCGTACGGTGGACCCGCGGCGGGTGGGCACTGGTCGGAGCGGGGACACTGGTCGTGCTGGCCGCGGGGTACCTGGCCCTTTTCCGTCTGGCCTCACCACTTCCGGCGGATCGGGTGGCGGTGTTCCCCTTCGAGAACCTCACCGGCGACCCGACCCGAGATGAGTGGGGTGTATCCACCGCGCGGTACATCACGGACGCCCTGTACCGGACCGACGAGCTGGAGCCCGAGCCCGTCGACAATCTCCTGCGGACCCTCGCCGCTTCGGGGGAAAGCGAAGACGCCCTGGCGATCGCTGCTCAGCTGGGCCTCGGGACCGCCGTGACCGGCGAGGTTCTCACCGGCGGCAGGGACTCGGTCGTGGTCCTGTCCAGGATTCTCCGCGTTCGGGATGGCAAACAGCTCCATGACATACGGGAATCGGGGCCATCCTCCGCTTTTGAGTCGCTCATTCACTCGATCAGGGAGAGGGTGGCGGGAGGACTGGTGTCCTCGTTGGACTCGAACATGGCCCACTATCTCCGGCGTCCATACAACTACCAGGCCTACCAGGCCTTTTGGCAGGGTGAGCAGGATTTCAACGCTTTGAATTGGCAAGGGGCAATTGCGAACTACTGGGTGGCTTATCAACAGGATAAGACGTTCCTGACGGCCCTGGTAGGCATCGGGGTGGCAGCTGCAAACGATGGGCGGCGGGAATGGGTCGACTCCGTCATCTCCTGGGTTAAGCCTCGGCTCAACGAGCTCGCCCAGAAAGAACGGTTCTGGTTCGAGTGGTTGACGGCGAAGGACCGGCCCAGCCGACTGAGCGCGGTCCGGAGGGAGATGAAACGGGACCCCGACAACCTGACGAGGATCCTGCATGGAATGGAGGAGCTGGACAACGGATACCTGTGGGAGGCGATCGGGGTGCTGGAGGAGGTAAATCCGGAGGACCCATTGGCCCAAGCCAATTGGGGCTACTGGCGCACGCTGGCTGACGCATATCACCTCTCAGGCCGGTACCGGGAGGAGCTCGAAGGGATGGAGACCGTCCCGGACCGCGTGAGCCCCGGGGGCGTGATCCTGCAGACCGCCGCCTGGGCAGCACATCACGAACATCCCGAGAAGGCGAAGGAGATCGGGGAACGGGGTCTGAATTGGGAACGCGGCCGGTACCCGGAGCACGCCCAGAACCTGGCCTGGGCGCTCCTCATGGCGGACCAGCCCCGCGAAGCCCTGAACCTCCTGGACAGCTTGGTGTCGGAAAGCCCCGATGACCGATGGCTCCACCGCCTCCGCGGCACCACTCTGGCCGGAACCGGGGACGGAGCCGCAGCCCAAGAGGAAGCGGACTGGCTGGAAGCCATCCACCTTTCTTACCCTCCCGGGGAAACCACCCTCTGGCGGACCGAAATCGCGGCTCCCCTGGGCCAGAGGGAAGTGGCGACGCAGCTTCTCCGCCAGAGTCTCCATGAGGGGAGAGTCCGGAAGGATCTATGCCCTGTTGGGGCTTTCGCGTCCCTTCTGGGCTACGAGCCTTTCGAGGAGTTGAGAAGGCCCAAAGACGAACCTCTGCCCGAACCAACCTTCCTGGAAAGGCTCAGGGGGCTCCTGCGGCGGCGCTGATTTTCCTGGCAAACGGAGAAGACGTTACCTAAGTTAAGTTTGTTTTCGCTTCTCCAGTCCGGAGAAACGGGTGTCCCTTCGACCCGAGAATCCCCAAGCTCTCTGACCGGCGACAGAATCCTGCGTGAGGCTCCACCAGGAGGCACCCTATGAGAGGCCGAAGTAGGTTTCTTTTGCAGTCCTCCCTCCCCTCCAGGAGACACAGGATAGGGGCACTCCTGCTGGCCTTTGGGGGGATGGCTGCGGCAGGTTGTATGGACCTGAACGTCACCAACGTCAACGAGCCCGACTTCAAGCGGGCGCTGGCCAACGCCGGGGACGTGGAGGCCCTCATCAAGGCCTCCTACAACAGTTGGTTTTTCGCCACCCAAGGCAATCAGGGTAGCCAGAACGGATCGCCAGGATTCTTCCTCAGCCAACAGGCCTTCCAGAATTCGGTACCCTACACCAACTACGCCATGGACGAGTACGGCAGGATCCCTCGGGTGGCCATTTCCACCAATGTCACCTGGGGCTACTACAAAACCCAGGCACACGCTTGGGAGGGGTGCTACAAGGCCCTCTCAGCCCTGGCGAACGGGCTGAACGCCCTCGAGGACCCGAAGATATTCCAGGCTATCGGCGATGAAATGGCCAAGTACAGGGCCTACGGGAAGTTCGTTCAGGGGCTAGCCCACGGCACGGTGGCCCTGCTCTACGATAAGGGCTTCATTCTGGACGAGATCACGCTCTTCAACCAGCCGCAGAACACCGTCGGGCACCCCGCCCTCATGGAGCAGGCCTTGGTCTACTTCGACGAGGCCATCGACATCGCGGACTCCCACAGCTTCATGCTCCCCTTCGATTGGATGCAGGCGGAGTTGGACTCCGATGGATTGGTCCGATTGGCGCGCTCCTACAAAGCTCGCTTCCGAGCCCAGGTCGCCCGGACCCCGGAGGAACGGGAGGCAGTAGACTGGAACGCCGTAATGGCCGACGTGGACGCAGGGATCCAGGCCACCCACACCATGAAGATGGACCCGCTAACAGGATGGGAGGGGGTAGTCCTGCGCTTAACGACGTGGTACGGATGGAATATGCTCCCCTATTTCATCTACGGGATGGCCGACCAATCCGGCGCTGTGGCCGAATGGTACACTCTTCCCCCGACGGAGGGGCAAGCAGCTGGAGGTCCGGCCAAGAGACACCTCCTTCCCGACGGCCGCCCCGTTCTCATCGTCACCCCCGATCTCCGATTCCCTCAGGGATCCACCGTGGAAGAACAGCGGGCGAACCAGGGACCCTACGTTCGCATCGTCACGGCCTCCGAAGCGGGAGGCGCTTGGAACACGTGGTGGCGTCCCGATCGGGGAGTGTGGCGCTGGTCCTGGTACAAGGCCGGTTACCAAATGGGCCGGGATTATTATGAGCTCGGGGCCGACGTACAGGCTGAAATGCCCCTGGCCGAGGCCCGCCTCCTGAAGGCAGAGGGCCTTTACCGGACCGGAGGCCTGGGCGGCGCGGCTGCCATCGTCAACGAGACCCGGACCGCCGCCGGCCTGAACGCAACCGATGCGTCGGGAACCAACACGAGCTGCGTTCCCAGGCTTCCCGACGGTTCCTGCGGGGACCTCTGGGAGATGTTGAAGTGGGAGAAGCGCATGGAGACGGCCTTCAGAGGGATCGCCAGCGCCGGTTGGTTTTTCGATGCTCGGGGGTGGGGGGACCTCTGGAAGGACACCCCCCTTCAGCTTCCCATTCCTTGCCCCGAGCTGGAGACCCTGGGGCTGACCCCCTGCTATTCGTTCGGGGGGCCGGGAGGCAAGATGGCGGCTCCCGTCAGCACGTACGACCTCCCGTTCGAGAGGTAGGTGTGCCATGATACCCGACCCAGGTTGGTTGTTTGGGATGAGGAGACGGTTCTGCCTCTTCGTCGTTTGTTTCCTTCCCGCCACCGGGCTCCTTTCCCCAAGCGCGATCTCTGGCCAGGCCGGTTCGGTCATGGGCAGGGTCCTCAGCGCTGAGACGGGGGAGGCCCTGGACGGAGTCCATGTGAGCCTCACCCCTGTCGGGCAGGAAGAGCCCACCTTCAGCGCTCTTACCCGGCAGGACGGCCGGTACATCATGGTCAGCGTGCCATCGGGTCAGTATGTGATACGCGCGGAGCTCTTCGGTTTTGCACCCCTGAGCCAAGTGGTGGACGTAGCGGGGGGCATGCCCAGGGTGGCGGATTTCCGCCTCGATCCCGAGCCCATTTCGCTAAGCGAGATCGTGGTGACGGGAGTCATCGGATCCACACAGCGCACCAAGCTCCCCTTCGACGTGGTCCAGGTCCGGGTGGCCGACCTTCCCGTCCCCAGCGTCAACGCCGCCCAGAGTCTTCAGGGGAAGGTGGCCGGGGTCCAGGTGGTCCAAGAAGGCGGGATCCCGGGAGCGATGCCCTCCATCCTCCTCCGGGGCGCCACCAGCCTCGACGCCAGTGGGAGGACCCAGGACCCCCTCTACATCGTGGACGAGGTGATCGTGGGGGCGGACCTGGTGGACGTGAGCGCCCCGGACATCCAGAGCATCGAGGTGGTGAAGGGGGCCGCGGCCGCCTCCCTCTATGGGTCCCGGGCCGCCAACGGAGTGGTGCACATCCGAACCAGGCGGGGCGCTGAGATGGCCGATTCCCACATTCGGTATACCCTCCGTTCCGAAATGGGAGGAAGCGTCCTGGGACGGAGGCCGGAGAAAGTGTTCGCCCACGCCCATCCCTACGCCATGACCGACGATGGCCGGCGGTTTCTGGGCCAGGACGGCGTACCCTGCGATTGGTTGCAGTGTCCCGGGGAACCGCTCCTGGCCGGGCAAACGGCAGGAGGCGGACCCGCCGGGTATTGGAATACCTTCCAATCCAACCCCTGGCCCGGGACGGTCTATGATCAGGTGGAACGCTTTTTCACCAACGGCGAGTTCCTCCAGAACCAACTCACCGCCGAGGGGCGTTCCGGAACCACGAACTTCCTGGTCTCCGGGAGCTACCTGAACCAGGGAGGAATCGTCCGTTACCTTCCGGACTTCTCTCGGGCCAACTTCCGCCTGAACCTGGATCAGGCCTTCCGGGAAGATCTCTCTCTGCACTCCAGCGTCTTCTACGCCCGGTCCTCCCGACCCCATCCGGGATTGGAGTGGGATGCCCTGTCTCGCCTGCAAAACGTCGCCCCCATCGTGGACCTCATGGCCAAAGACCCCCTGGATCCTGATCAGGTCGTGTACTTCGTGGGCCCCGAGCAACAGATCAATCCGCTTTACGACCTGATGACAGTCGAGCAGGAGGATTCGCGCTCCCGCTTCCTGGGCTCCCTGACGGGCCGGTATTCACCACTGGAGTGGTTGAACGTGGAGGGGAACTTCAGCATCGACCGGGGAGATCTGAAGGAGCGACGCCTGCGGCCGAAGGGGTACCGGACGCGTGTCCCAGACCCTCTCCTGAACGATGGAACCTTGTCGATCCTCCGGAACTCCACGGAAGCACTGAACGCTAGTCTCACGGCCTCCGCCCGATGGGACCTCACGGATCGCATAGGCAACACCACGCAGCTCCGGTACCTCCTGGAAAGCCAGGACGACGAAACCTTCTGGGCCGAGGGGTACGGGTTCGCCGTGGCGGATGTCCCGGTCATGACCAACATCGACCAGACGACCCTGGGGTCCGAGTCGGGTCTGGAAACCATTCGTGCCGACGGGTACTTCCTTATCACCAACTTCGACCTTTACGACAGGTACGTGGTGGACGCCCTCATTCGGAACGACGGAAGCTCCCTCTTCGGGGCCGACGAACGGCGGCAGTGGTACTACCGGCTGGGGGCTGCCTGGCGCCTGAGTCAGGAGGACTTCTTCCGCGTACCCTGGGTGGACGAGCTCAAGTTTCGGTATTCCGTGGGGACCGCAGGAGGTCGCCCCCGATTCAACGCACAATATGAGACCCTGGACGTTCAGGCCGGCCGAATCGTGCCGAACCGTTTGGGGAACCGGGACTTGAAGCCGGAGCACTCCACCGAGCACGAGATGGGAATGGACCTGAGCCTCTTCGACTTCAGGACCCTCCTCTCCCTGACCTACGCCCAGACCACCACGGAGGACCAGATCCTGCAGGTCCCTCTTGCCACCTACACAGGGTTCCTCAGCCAATGGCGAAACGCGGGGACGCTGGAGAGCAAGAGCTGGGAGGCCACGCTGGATCTTCGGCTTCTGGAGCGACCCGAGCTCAACTGGAGCGCCAAGCTCCTCTTCGACGCCACCAAGACCAGCATAACGGCCCTCGACGTCCCGCCCTTCAAGTACGGCTTCTCCGGCTTCTACGCCCGTGAGGGGGAAGAGATCGGGACGTTCTATGGGACCATGGTGGCGAAGTCATGTGCCCACCTCCCCTCCGCGACTCTGGCCGAGATTGGATGCGGCCAGTTCGCGGTGAACGACGATGGGTTTCTGGTTTGGATCGGTGAGGGTGGGAGCTTCGGCAATCCCCGATGGGGGGAGAACGGGCCCATCATTGGTGGAGAGCAAACCAAATGGGGCACTCCGTTCCCGGCCTTCTGCCTGGACGAGACCACAGGGGAACAGAGTTCGTACTGTCGCCTGGGCAACAGCCTGCCGGACTACAACCTTGGCCTTTCCACTACGGCGAGCTGGAGGGGGCTCTCTGCTTACGCCCTCTTCAGCCGCAGCGTGGGGTTCGACATCCGGCGTTCGGGCTGGTACAGGCCGGCAGCCTTCGACCAGGACCAGGTTCCAGAAGATCAGCGAAAGCCCCTCGGCTACTACGAGGAGATCCGTGGCAACAACATCCAGGGAATGGGCATGGAGGACGGCACTTTCACGAAGCTCCGGGAGCTCTCCCTTGCGTACCGGGTGGGCCCGGATCTCCTGGGGAGGATACCGGGGCTGCGGGGAATCGACAGCATCACCCTCCGGTTTTCCGGCCAAAACCTCTACACCTGGACCGACTATTTGGGATATGATCCGGACGTCGGGGGAGAAGACAGCACCACGGGTTCCGCTGTCATCGATCGACTGGATTACTTCGCCTATCCCAACATGCGGACCTTCACGGGGGCCTTGGAGGTGGTGTTTTAGGGAACGATCACGCCAGGCCCAGAGACTTGCCCATGCACCTTACTGACATCTTCCAGCGCCTAAAAGAGCGGAAGCTCGTGCGGTGGGGATTGGCGTACCTGCTGTTCGCAGCGGGTTTCTCGGGAGTCCTGGATGCCCTTTCGGAACCCCTGGCCCTTTCGGTAGGAATGCAACGGGCGATCCTGGTGATTGTGGGTGTGGGGTTTCTGATCGCGCTCGTGCTTGCCTGGTATCACGGGGAGAGGGGACGCCAAAGAGTCAGTGGTGTTGAGATCCTGATCTTGACCGGATTGGTGTTCGCTGGGGCGGTAGCTGTCGCCATGGTCGGACCGACGGGCTCTGGAACCCCCGCATTCAGCGGGCGAGAGGACGATGGGCGGCCGAGCATCATGGTCTTACCGTTGGCCAACCTGAGTCCGGATCCCCACTACGATTATTTCGCCGACGGTGTGCAGGAGGAACTCACTGCCAAACTTCAAGGGATCCCCACGCTGGCCGTGATCTCTCGGACCACGGCCGATTCCTATGAGGATCCGGCCACTCGGCCTCCGATTCCGGAGATCGCCGCCAGAGTTGGTGCCGATTTCCTTATCGAAGGCAGTGCTCGGGTCGCTGGCGACTCGGTATGGATTACGGTCCAGTTGATCGAGGGCGCCTCGGATCTCCATCGCTCGGCCGAAACTTATGGAGACGCTTATACCCCCGATAACTACTACCGTCTCCAAGCGGAGATCGCCCAGAGGATCGCCTCCGACCTGCGGGTGCCCATTTCCCCTGAGGACAAGGCCTGGCTCGAGGCGGTACCTACCGCCAATCTCCAGGCCTTCGAAGCCTTCATGCAGGGAAAGGAAGCATATCTTGCTGAAAAGAGAGGCGGCGTAGTCTCCAGGGATTATCCGTCGACCCGGCTTCTCGAGAGGGCTGTGGAGCTGGATCCGCGGTTCGCCATGGCTTACGCAATCCTGGCCAATCTGTACCTTCGAAGTAACCAAAGAGAGCCTGAAGAAGCGCGCCGGGCCGCCGAGAGGGCCCTGCAGTTGGGAGGAGAAATCCCGGAGGCCCGGCTCGCTCTGATGTACTACTACGCCCCTATCGATCTTCCTGAAGCCGAG
>JBDRDQ010000157.1:0-2412 GCA_043820695.1 Gemmatimonadota bacterium
GCGGGCGTCATGGAGCTGAGGTCGAAGTTCTCCAGGATCTGAAGGGCCTCGATTGCAAGAGCCCCGGCGGAAGGAATGTAGCTCCCAACCAGTTCGTAACCTCGGTAGCTCCCACGTACGATGAGGGCGTCTTCGGCTCGATAGTCGTTCAAGGATTCCATCGTCACGGCCCCGCCGTTGGCTCGGATGTCCTCAGCCATCTTCCTGGCAATCTCTCCCCGGTAGAAGTCCTCCCCTTCCCTCTTCGAGATCGTTGTCAGCGTCCTGGCCAGGTCCTCGTTGACCAGAATCTCCCCCTCCGCGAAGGGAGAGCCGTCGGGTTTCAGATAATATTGCTTGGTTCCTTCGAACTCCGATGCGTCTCCAGCAGCAGAGGCGAACTGGCCCGCCACTATGGAATTCACCGGGAACCCCTCCCGGGCATATCGGATGGCCGTTTGCATGACCGTTTCCGGGGGAAGGCTCCCGAACTCAGCCTGCAACCGGACCAAGCCAGCAACCGCCCCGGGCACGCCGATTACGGCATACCCGTACGCCGCTTGAGGAGCCGTCTCGGGATCGTAAGTGGCCGGAGCCTGTGTTGTAGCGTCGATCCCTCGGATTTGCCCATCGGGAAGGCGAACAAGGATCTGGGTCCGCCCTCCGATAGTGTCCATGGTGGGCTCAACAACCGTGATGGCGAAGGCAGCGGCCACCGCGGCATCCGCAGCATTCCCGCCGGCTTCGAGAATCTGAACGCCCGCCCATGTGGCTAGAGGCTGCGCCGCGGAGACCATGCCATGCCGAGAGTAGTCCACCTGGAGCTGGAAGGGAGGCGGCTCCTGGGCTTGGACAGGCAAGGGGAGGAGGAAGGCGCCAAAGAGGACAAGAGAAGACAGTCGTTGGATGGCAGGAGGCAGGTAACGCATTCAACTCTCCGGGCAGAGATTGGATTCAGAAGAGATGAATGTGCATCCTGACGGGGGCGACCGGCCAGGCCCCCATTTCTAAAAAAACGGGACCCGAACACTTCCGGATCCCGATGGGTCAGCCAAGAGAAGTGCTGTCACTTCCCTTCGACGTAGCCCCCCTCCTTGAGAAGTACCCGAAGCCGTGCCTCCCTCTCGGGGAGAGCTGTCCGGGCAATGAGGCGAGCAAACCGAATACGATCGTCCTCGGAGACTTTGTCCAACAAGTTGATGGGCGCTCCGTACCGGAGGAGAATCCTTTTGGCATCCACAGCCACTGAATCGTTCACTGAACCCCTTTCATTCGCCGAAAGGACCAAGAGGCGAAACCTTATAATCTTAGCTCTTTTGGGCCCGTTTTCAAACGTGTTTTTGCGTCTTGGTGCGGGAAGCCCCCTCGGGCCGGTGTTCCCTTCCGCGAGCGATCCCCGGTCTAGTTCATCTCCCGCTCGTCCGGGCCCGGAAGGTAGGCGGCCAGGGAAAAGCGCGGGACCCGTGCCCTGAAGCGGGATCCATCGGGACGCTCGAACGTATAGTGGCCCTCCATATATCCGACAGGAGACCCGAGTATGCAGTAACTTTTATACTCGTGGGCTGCCCCGGGGAGCAACAGGGGTTGCTGTCCCACTACGCCCTCCCCATTCACCTCCGAGTCCTCACCTCCGGAATCGTGGATTTTCCATTGGCGAAAAAGGAGCCTGGCCGGTTCTTCCCCCTGGTTCTCCATCTCCACGTGGTACGTGAATACGAATCGCCCCTCGTCGAGAGACGAGTCGGCCAGGGAGAAAGCCGGGCGAACCCGAATCAGGATACCGTCGGTGAGTTCTTGGTAGATCATTCCTTCGTCTACTCTGAGTACATGAGGCTTCGGATTCAGGGATCCCCACGGCGGACGGGGCGCACCGAAGGTTTTTGCTGAAACGAAACTGTCCGATCATCTTATTCTTGGCTACCCCAGAGACCCCCGGGGGTGCACGCGAATCACCCGCGCCGAAGGAGGGCCATCCTATGGCCGACGAGACCTCCGGTCTCTCCCGTTCCGTGGAAGACTACCTGAAAGTCATCTACTCACTCTGCGAGCCCGGGGAAGTGGCATCTACTTCGTCCATTGCCGAGACGCTGGAGGTCCAACCCGCCTCGGTCACCGGGATGGTCAAACGCCTGGCGGAATCGGGCTACCTGGAGCACGTACCCTACCGTGGAGTGCAACTCACCGAAGCCGGAACCCGGGCCGCCCTTCGCGTCCTTCGGCGCCACAGAATTCTGGAAAGCTACCTTACGGAACGCCTTGGATACCGTTGGGAGGATGTTCACCAGGAAGCCGAGCGGTTGGAGCACGCCGCGTCCGATGAGCTCATCGAGCGAATGGCCACCGCTTTGGAGAACCCCAGTTACGACCCTCACGGAGCGCCCATCCCGACCTCCTCCGGTGAGATCGAGGCCACCGACTCCTATACCCTGGCCG
>JBDRDQ010000158.1:0-12971 GCA_043820695.1 Gemmatimonadota bacterium
TCCCCCTCGCCCTCCTTCAGGACAATGGCTACCTGACGGAGTTCCGGACCGGTGGGGCGGGAGCCTTGGCCGTTCGTCTGCTGGCGCCGGAGGGCCCGTTGAAGGCAGCCGTCATCGGCGCCGGATCCCAGGCTCGTTATCAGCTTCGGGCCATAACCAGGGTCAGGGAGATTAGCGAGCTAAGAGTGTGGAGCCCGAAACCCGATGAGGTCGCCGCTTACCAAAAGGAGATGTCCAGGGAGTTGGGCATTCCGGTATCGGGCTGGGGCAGCGCGGAGGAGGCGGTAAGAGGGGCCGATTTGGTGGTGACGGTTACGCCTGCCAGAGAACCGGTCCTGGCTCTGGACTGGTTGTTGGAAGGAGCAACGGTGGTGGCGGTGGGCTCGGACGGCCCTGAGAAACAGGAGCTGGCACCGGAGATTCTGGGAAAGGCCGGGAAGGTGGTGGTGGATTCCCGGGATCAATGTATGCGCCTCGGGGAGA
Organism: Gemmatimonadota bacterium; assembly: GCA_043820695.1. GTDB lineage: Bacteria > Gemmatimonadota > Gemmatimonadetes > Longimicrobiales > Gaopeijiaceae > JABDNZ01. Next base: position 484 of record JBDRDQ010000158.1, read on the forward strand.
CCCATCATGCGGTAGCAGCCGGGATTCTCACCCCGGAAGGGATCCACGCAGAACTGGGGGAGGTCGTCCTTGGAATCCGGCCGGGACGGGAAGGGGGGGGAGCTCATCGTCTGCGACCTCACCGGGGTAGGCGCCCAGGACGCAGCCATGGCCGGAGTCGTATGGGCCCTTCTGGGCAGCGAAGGGGGGTAGAACGCTAGTCGAGAAGTGCGTCCACCTTCGCGGCGCAGATGAAGTCGTTTTCCGTGAGCCCCTCTACGGCGTGAGTGGTATAGACCAACTCGCACCGACTGTAACCGAGGTTTTGGTTGGGGTGGTGGTCCTCTCTGTGGGAGATCCAGGCCACGCCGTTCACGAAGGCCAACACCTCATGATGGTTCGCGAAGGTGAAGATCCGACGAAGACCCTGGCCGTTGTCGATCACCTCCCATCCCGGGACTTCCTTCTGCATGTCCCGGGCTTCCTCCAGGGTCATGGGAGGAATGCCCCCCTCGCAAGGCGTGCACTTTTTGGTTCTCAGGTCGGTCATAAGCACCTTCGGTCCTGGCTCAAGATCGGATAGAACGCAACCTGCCTGAGTATACCGAAGTGGCGCCGGAGTTCCGTCAGGGAATGACGAAGCGGGACCGGAGGCCTTCCGTGAAAACGGTTTCCGGCCTTCCGCCGGGAGTGTCGAAACTCGCGGCAAAAGCCCGAAGCGGCGTTCGATAGGGTGGTAGGATCAGATTCGGGGCGAGCTCCAGGAGGGGATGAGCTACGAAGGGCCGTCTTTCAATGTCGGGGTGGGTAAGGAAACCGGTGGGACCGATCTCCTGCCAGATGGGATCGGAGCCCTCCTCATTCTCCAGGCCGAGAAGGAGGAGATCCAGGTCGATGGTCCTGGGGGCGTATCGGTTGCCCGGTCTTTTCCGACCCAGGGTCCTTTCCGTTTCAGCGAACAGCGCAAGCAGCTCAGTCGGGGAAAGAGTAGTCCGGATTTCTAGCACGCCGTTTAGGAAATCGGGATCGGGATTCTGAAGTTCCTGCTGTGGTTGGGAAGTCGAGTCCCCTGGATCCGGGAGGGCGGCGGTCCGGAAGAAGGTGGAGATGCCGGTGAGGGTCACCCCCCGCGTCTCCTCCAGAGCCGCCAGGGCGTCCACGATGTTCTTTTCCGGATTGATGTTGGATCCCACGCCGACATAGGCCACAGCGGGACAGTTATCCACGCGTTCTCTCAACCTCTACTCCAACACTTCGTGAGAAGCGAACCGCTCCGGGCTTCTCCACCCGGACCCTGGCCAACGTCACCCTGGGGTCTCCTAGACAGATTTTAGCGATCTCCTCGGCCAACCGCTCCACCAGGAAGAACTCTGATTCCTCAATCAGTCTGATGACCGATTTGGTGACTGCTCGGTAATCCACAGCGTCCCGGAAATCGTCGCTGAGGGCGGCAGGTCGGCAATCTGCTTCCATCTCGATGTTGATGAGGATGTCCTGCTTCTTCTCCCGCTCCCAATCGTGGATTCCGATGATGCCTCTGATGAGAAGATCATGGATGAGGATCTTGTCGGTCATGTGGTGCCTCCCAGGCGAATGTGCCGGCCGCCGTCGACGAAGATGACCTGGCCTGTGACGAAGGAGGTCCCGAGCAGATAGAGGATTGCCTCGGCGATGTCCCGGGGATACCCCCGGCGCTTCAAAGGAAGATCGGCGGTAAGCCGAGCCAGGTGGTCATCTCCCAGTTCCTCCGGGGGCAGAACGGCCCCCGGAGCGACACCGTTTACCTGGAGTTCCGGAGCGAACTCCAGGGCCGTCAGCGTGGTTATTTCCCTGAGGGTGGCTTTGCTCAGGTGGTAGGGTGCGTGGGCCAGATCCCCTCCCACCAACCTGGTGTCCAGGAGATTTACTACAGATCCCCTATCGCTGGTTCCTCGAATTCGCTTCCAAAAAGCCCGAGTAAGGAGGAAGGGAGCCCAGGCGTTCACCAGGAAGGTCTCTTGAAGGTGGTGAAGCTCCATCTCCTCGAGACGGCCGGCCGGAAAGATGGAGGCGTTGTTCACCAGGAAGTCCAAGCCCCCCAGCAGTTCCCAGGCTTCACCGAAGACCGACTCCACCGCAATGGGGTCTTCCAGGTTGGCCTGGACGGGGACAGCCGCGACGCCAACGGCCTGCAGTTCCTCACAAAGGGCCTCGGCCGAAGCCTTGGAGGAGTTGTAGTGTATAGCCAGTCGCACGCCGGCCCGGCCCAGGGCGAAGGCGGTTTCACGGCCCAGACGCTTGGCTCCACCGGTTAGGAGAGCCCGTTTTCCGGAGAAGGATTCGGTACTGAGCACCCGCGACTCCTGGTGAGGAAGTATCCCCTCGGCCCGGCCCCCCCCTGTTTCGATCAGGCCTCTAGAAGCTTCCCAAGACCTCCAATACCCGGTCCACGTCCTGCTCTGTGTGGTCGGCATTGATCTGGAAGCGGATTTCCTCGTCGCCCCTTGGCACAACGGGGTAGGCCAAGCCAGTGGCCAGGACCCCGTTTGCGAAAAGGTGTTCCACGAGGGCCTTGGTCTTGGCCGTATCCCGCACCATCAGAGGTACCACAGGGTGTTCCCCGGGAATGGTCTCCATGCCCAGTCTTCCCAAGCCGTCTTCGAATCGCTTGGTGAGGGCCCGGAGGATGACGAGAAGCTCTCGGCCCCACGGGCTGTCCAGGAGCCGCAGGGAGGCCAAGCTGGCGTTGGCTTCTCCAGGGGTGATGGGGTTGGAGTAGATGTAGAAGGGGGCCGATTCCCTCAAGAACCTGATAAGGCTGGCGTTGGAGGTCACGTAACCACCGTTGACCCCGAAGGCCTTCCCGAGGGTACCCACCAGGACGTCGATCTGCGGCGCTGAGGTGTACTCTTCGGTCCCACGGCCGGTTTCTCCGAACGACCCCACCCCGTGGGAGTCGTCCATGACCACCACCACGTTCTCCGGGTAGTCATCGTCGTGCTTCTTTGCCAAAGCCATGATCTCGTCCATGGGGGCATGATCTCCCCGCATGCTGAAGATCCCATCGGTGATGACCAGGGCCCGATCCACCTTGCCCTTGAACGCCACCAGAGACTTCTCCAGTGATGACATGTCCAGGTGGGGATAGACCACTTTTTCCTTTGGCCTTGAAAGACGAACCGCATTGATGATGCAGTTGTGGTTCAACGCATCGCTGATGAGTGCCGTTTCCTGGGTGACGAGGGGGCTGATGGTTCCCATTACGGTGGCATAGGCCGAGGAGAAGATCATGGCCTCTTCCCGACCGTGGAAGGTGGCCAGGGCTCTCTCCAGTTCCGTGTGCACGTCGTAGGTTCCGCTGATGAAGCGGACGGCGCCGGGTCCTGCCCCGTACCGGGCGGTGCCTTCTTCTTCCGCCCTCATGATCTCGGGCCGCAGGGACATGCCCAGGTACGAGTTGGAATTCATCCTCAGAAACTCCTTCTCGCCCTCACCTTCAAGGAGAAAACGCGGCCCTCGGTTGCCGGAGGGTGGAATGGCTTTTGTTACCACCAATTCGGCACCCTTGGCGGTGCCCTTCGCTTCCAAATCAGACACGTGGTCCCGGAGGACCTTCGTCATTCTATCTAGTGGCATTGGATCCTATCCTCTTCAGCTTCTTCCTGAGGTTCACCAGCATGTCCTCCACCATGGCGCCCAGGTCGTAGTCCGGGTCCCAGTCCCACTCTTCCCGGGCCGCCGTGTCGTCCAGGCGCTTGGGCCAGGAATCGGCGATTCCTTGTCGGAGGGGGTCCACGTCGTAGTCAATGACGAAGTCCGGCATGTGCTTTCGGATCGCGGCCGCCAATTGTTCGGGAGTAAACTGCATTGCGGCGATGTTGAAGGCGTTCCGGTTGATTAGCCGGGTGGGATCTGCTTCCATGACGTCGATGGAGGCCTTGATTGCGTCGGGCATGTACATCATGTCCAACTGGGTGTCGGGCTTCAGGAAGCAGGTGTAGCGCCCCTTCCTGATCGCCTCGTAGAAGATCTCCACCGCGTAGTCCGTCGTGCCCCCTCCGCACTCGGTCACCCAGGAGATGAGGCCGGGATAGCGGACGCCCCGGGTGTCCACGCCAAACCGGTGATGGAAGTAGTCGGCCAGCAACTCGCCGGCCACCTTCGTCACACCGTACATGGTGGTGGGCCGCTGGATCGTGATCTGCGGCGTTGGATCAGGGGGGGTGGAGGGCCCAAAGGCGGCGATGGAGCTCGGGATGAAAACAGCGCATTCCCGTACCCGTGCGATCTCCAAGGTGTTCTCGAGCCCGCCCAGGTTCACCTCATAGGCCCTGTGGGGATCAGCTTCTCCCACCGCGGAGAGGATTGCCGCCAAGTGATAGATGGTGTCCGCCTTGAAGCGAACCACGGCTTGGTCCATGACCCCGTGGCTGGTACAGTCCACGACCTCGAAAGGGCCCCCCTCCGCCAAGGTTCCTTGAGGCGCCCGAATGTCCGTAGCCAAAACGTTGTCGCCTCCATACCGCTCCCGAAGGGTCACCACAAGGTCCGACCCTACTTGCCCCGAGGCTCCAGTAACGAGAATCCGTTTCATGGGTTCCCTTTCACAACCTTGATTGTCGAAGCCGGGGGGGCCCCGAAGCGATGGTCCAGGGCCACTCCCCGATTGAGTAGCCTCAATGTAGGGAGGCGAATGGTGGGGCGTCGAGATGGTGACCTCGAGATGGTGTGGGAGAGGCTACTTCCGGGTCAACCGGACCCTGCCCCAACCCGTTCCCGCGGGCCACCGGATCGTGACGGAATCTCCCTGAACCGTCTCATCGAAGCCCCGCTCCGATTTGGAGAAGGTGGAAATGGGAAATCGCCACGAATCGGAATCCGGGACCGCCATGACCTCGGCCTCGGCTCCCAAGGAGAGTTCCGTAGAAAAGAAGGAATCAGCGGGGAATGCGCGGGGATCCCAGTTGTATAGAACCTCCACAACCCCGTCAAACCCGAAGCGGAGCCGCTTTTCGAGGGACCCCACTCCCGAATCCCCCAGGCAGAATTCCACCCACCGTGAACGTGGATCCTCATCCTCACCACCGGACGCCTCCGGCCCCTCATCTACGCTCAGTATTTGGAGTCTTTGTGGCGCCCAGGAGTGCAGGGGTTCGTAATCACCGCGTTGATACGCTTCGAACGCCACCTCGCCCCGAAGGATGCGCTCCTGAAAAAGGGCCCTGTCGTCGGCGTCCGCCGGAGGAAGCTCGGTGAGCCGAAGTTCTCCTTCCAGGTCGTGGATGGACGGAGCCGTGGAAGAATTCCCTTCCCCATGGGGGTGTTTCTCCTTCCCGCCGCCATCCTCTGCCTCCATGGTCAGCTCGTGGTAGGCTTCCCGCCGGCGGGTGAGTGTGTTGGCGAGGTTGACCCCACCCCGGAAGATGGTGAGTTCCTCCACCGCGCCGCCCCGGGCCGGGCTCACCAGAGCTGAAAAGTCGGCGGAGTGAATCCAGAATTCCTCGTGGCCGTCCAGGTCCAAGTCGATCCGCTCCCAGGCGAGCCCCTCTCCGGCCCGAAGGCGTCCCTCCGCTTCGGACAACTTCTCCCAGACCGTATCCCGAAGGTGCCTGAGGTAGAGGCCCCCGAAGACTCCGTGCCAGTAGACGTCATTACACTGAGCCGCCCCGAGAGCCCGCCGAGCTTCCGGCGGGTTGCCTCGGTCCCGGCACAGCTTGGAGAGGGCCAGCGTCTTCTTGTGCATGCGGTTCGACTCGGAGTACTTCACCAGAAAGTTTCGCCAGTGGGAACCCCGAATGAGTGGGCTGTCTCCTTGGGAGAAGCGTTCCTCCCCCAGCTCCTCCCTCAAATCCGCCAGCCGATGAAAGGCCTCCGGAGGGAGCGCCCATTCCTCCATCTCCCGATAGGAGGAAGAGGGTAGGTATGCGAGACCGCCACTGGGCAGCTCCGCCAGAGCCTGACCGAAGGTAGCCAGCCGCACCTCTCCGTCCTCCTCCATTCTCTTCATGGCCCGGATGAAATCGTCGAGCCAACCTCGCTCGTAGACCCATTGCCTGGTCCCGGGCCAACCCCCGAATTTTTCGATGTCGTCTGCAGCCACGGCGAGGCGTTTGCCGGATGCCCGAAGCTCGCGAAGATAGGAAACCGTGTCTTCGGGGGGGCGGAAGGGGAGGAAGTACCGAAGATTCTCGTCGATGGCGAAAACCCCCAGGCTCTTGCCCTCCGCCTCGGTCCGGAAGGATTGGTGGAGCCGGTCCCGTGGAAAGCCGGCAGCCACGAAGTGCCTGTCGTCCACGAGAACGTACTCCACCCCTGCATCCACCAGGTCAGCGGCCAGGTCAGGTTCCCAAACTCGTTCTGTGAGCCAGAGTCCATTCGCAACAACGCCAAACCGGCTTTGGAGGGCCTCCTTCATCCACCGCACCTGCTCGATACGGTCCTCCCGAAGTAGGGAGGGGAGAATAGGCTCGTAGTATCCGGCCAAGAGGAGCTCGAGCTTCCCATCAGCAGCCAGCCTCCCCACCATGTCCAGGTAACTGGATTGGTGGGCCTCCAGCCAATCGAGGAGGGGACCGGACAGATGCATTGTGAGGGGAAGGAGGTTCCCCTCCACGGCCCGCTTGAGGAAGGGCGCGTAGACATCCCGAAGGTGCTCCTCGAAAACGTGCCCGAAGTTGCCCACGGGTTGATGGGCGTGAAGCCCAAAGGCGAAGAACACGGGGTTCTGCATGGCGGTGCTCACGTAGCCGAGGTAAAGCCGAGGATTCCCCGAAGGACCGAAAGCCGCTGGGCGGCCTGAGGTGAGGCATCCGTCAGGATTCTGAAAAAGGTGGTCTGGGCATCAAAGGGAATGGGTACGTCGAGAAGGATGTGGAGCTCCGCCAGATCCCGAACACGGTCCGCCACCATATTTTTGGGGCCCGCTTCCACTCCAATCCCCTGTTCCAGGTCGTCGATGGCGGAGATGAGGGCTTTGCGCATGTCGGGCACTTCTCCAGTCAGGACCTCGGTTATGGGGATCCGAAAGCCCTCCGGCACATCTTTGAGGTCGATGGGGATGAACTCCGTTACCAAACCCACGGGGCGAACGGAAACGGCGCCCTCGCCGGAGGATGGCCGGTTGATTCTGGTCTCCACCTCCCACTGCCGCCCGGTCCTTCTGTGGGTGACCCCAAAAACGGCCAGGGGCATCTTGGTAACCTGGAAGCCGGTAACACCTGGGCCCGGGTTCCTTGCCTGACCCCTCCCGGTCCGGCCCGGTCCTGGGGCGCCTTCCCCCTCCTGGGCACGTCTTGAGATTGCCACGGCCTCCCAGAGGGCAGCGCCCGCGGCCACCCTGAGATGGGAGGGAATGGGAGGCTTTGCCTCTTCCAGGAAAATCGCGCGTCCGCTTCGAGGGGGCGTTTCATTGGAAAGTGCAGCATCCAGGTACTTCAGAAAACCTTCTTCCAAAGCATGTTGCCGCGGTCCAGTCAACTCAAGCGCACGAGCCGCATACCGGAGAACCTGCAGTGGCTCTATCCGGGCCAGGTCATCGAAGAACCAGCCACAGGAGGTAAAGAGGCGAAGGGCCTGGCGCTCCAGCTCAAGGAGCTCCAAGGCCCGAAGGTCCGCGGTATTGGCCTCCGCCCAGGGTCCGTATGCGTTCCGGGCGGCCCAGGGGTCGCCAAGGAGGGGAGGGCCTTCCGCCTCGAAGATCTGATGGATCTGGGATGCCAGCCAATCGACTGCGTCTCTGAGTCCCTTCCTCCACTGCTGCTGGGTCCCCTCGGCGGGGTCCATCTTGCAGCCACAGTCAGATTGCCAGCGCGCAACCCCGTGGACGCAACTCCACGACGAAGGTTCAACCAACTCCACCTCATGTTCAGCCGGGTGCCGCGAGAGGAATGAGGAAAAGTTCTCCACCCTCACCCGTGGGTCTTTTCGGAGAAGGCCCAGGACTGCGGCCAGGGCCATCTCACCGAAACGGTGATGGTGTCCGTAGGTTTCACCGTCGGTGGCGATGGAGATGAGAGGTTCAGCGGTACCCGTTCTGCGGGGATGGCTCTCGTCCGCCGGTTTCTCCACAGACCTTTTCCGGGTGGATCCTACGATATCCCTGGCCCACTTTTCCGCATTGTCGAGGAGAGACCCGAAGGCGACGCCATTGGAGAGAGGGCCGTTGTAAACGAAGAGGGCCACGGAACGGCCGTCAGGGGTTCGATGGAGTCCAGGTAGGCCGTTCGGTGGAGCCTTCTTCACCTGGTGGGGGGCAACGATGGTAAAGGCAATGCCCTCCTGGGCCAGTACGTCCAGGGTAGCGGCATCGACAGCAGTTTCCGGAAGCCACATCCCTGAGGGGTCCCGCCCAAAGCGCTTTCGGAAGTCCGCCATCCCCCAACGAACCTCCGTGACCTTCTCCCGCCGGGAGGCCAGGGGGAGGATGGTGTGGTGGTAGGGTTGGGCAATGGCGTTTCCGTAACCCCGCCTCGCCTTCATGCTCGTTGCGTCGGCTTCCAGAATGGACCGGTAGGTTCGGGGAGCCCTCAACGCCATCCACTCAAGAAGAGTGGGTCCAAAGTTGAAGCTTATGAACTCCAGGGTGTTGACGATGTTGGCGATGCGCCCCCCAGGACCAGGGACCCGGGCAGCCACCACAGCACGGTAGCACTCTTCCGTAATTCGCTCGTTCCAGTCGTGGAAGGGCTCGGCCGAGGGTTGGGCTTCAACGGTTTCCAGCCAGGGATCGTCCCTGGGGGGCTGGTAAAAATGACCGTGGATGACCAGGGAGAGGGGGGAAGCTGCCATGAGTGTCCGGTGGGCAGGAGCGGATAGGACTCCCAGCCTCAGCTCCGATTCAGGACCTCCTCGACTGAGGTCAGGATATTGGGGAAGATGTCGTCCCGCGCTTGCAGCTCGACGACCTTCCCCATGGCTTTCGCCAGTGCCCCTTCGGGGGCTCCAGGCTTAAGTGCGTCCAACAGCGCCTCGGTGTCGTCACAGTGTAGGTTCAGTCTCTTCTCAGCATAGTCGGGGACCGCCCCGGTGGAGATCATGAATTGCCAATCCGAGGACTGGGCCAGGAGGAGCTGCCTTGCCGCCTGAGCCAAAATGGTCCGGGTCTCCTCAGATGCGAAAGCTCTCGGCGCGGCCTCCCAAAAGGCGTCCTCAAGGGGCCAAAGGCGCTCCCAGGTCCACTGGGTGCCGGCATTCAACCACATGCTGAAATCTCCATTGGCTCCCCATGACCCTTCGAGGGGGCGGATGGCGACCTGTGGTGGGAATGAATCCAGGTGCTCGGAGGCGGTCACAGGTACCACGCCCTCCCGGTAGGGGAGCCTGCCGAAGAGCTCCCTCAGGAAATCGACGCCCTCGAACCACCAATGCCCGAAGAGCTCCGTGTCGAAGGGTGCCATCGCCACGCCGGAAGGTTCAACTCTTTCCTTCCGTTGAATGTGGCCGAGGAAGCCGGAGAAGTGCGTGGCATGATCACTTGCCCGGTAGCTGGCTTGCTGGGGATCATAAGGGACTTTCTCCCCCAGATCGACTTCCGATCCGGTGACACTCCAGTACTTCAGACCGCTGGGCCATCGGATCTTGTGGAATTCCAGGTAGGACCCATCCCCGGGATATCCGAGCTGCCTGCTCCAAACCTGCATGGAGGCTTTAGGCTCCCGGACGAACCCCGCGAGGCCCTTTCCGGTGTTGGGGTCCCCTACGAAGTAGGCCTGATAGGCAGAGCGAGAGGGCTCGGACGCGGATGCTCGGGACTCACCTACAAATGCCGCGTCGAAACGCTCCGTTCCGTGGGGGATGTCGCTGTACCATCCCAAGGCCTCCCCGGCCTCAGCCATATGGGTATCGATAAAGAAGTACTGGAAGCCCGCCTCAGAGAGGAAGTCCTCCAGGCCTGCCCTGGTGCCCTTTCTCGACACTCCCGGGATTGGGTCCCATTCCCCGGCGGGTCGGTAGGCGCACTCAGGGGCCCAGCATCCTCGCGGAGCCCGACCGAAGAGCCGCTTGTGTTCAGAGGCTCCGACAGCCAGCTGCAACCGGATGCTTTCCTCCCTGCCCAGAAGAGGGAGAAAACCATGGGTTGCGGCCGAACTGATTATCTCCAGGCGCCCATTTTCCTCCATGGTCCGGAAGGCGGCCAAGAGGTCACCGTTGATTCCCTCGAAGAGCCGTTGGAGCCGGAGGACTCGGTTCCGCCAGTAGTCCACCAGGGGAAGGAGCTCCTGGTCCCCAGTCTCGAAAAGGGACGCGGGGGCTTCCTCGCAGGCCTTCAGCCTCTGCCGGAAGAACCGGTCAACTTCCTCCCGGAAGCAGGGGCTGGCTAACTGGTTGGCCAGAACCGGGGTGATTCCGAGAGTGAGGGGGGAGCTGGTCCCCGCTTCCTCCAAGGCCGTAAGAGCCTCAAGGAGGGGGAGGTAGGTGTCCAGCGTTGCCTCGCAAAGCCAATCGCTCCCGTGGGGCCAGCGGCCGTGATTCAGCACGTAGGGGAGATGGCTATGGAGAGTCAGGACGAAGTGCATCTTCGCTCCTCAGATGTTCTGCGCGTTAAGGGATTCGGCACGGGTCTCGAAGGCTTGCTCATAGACCTCGAAATATCGCGCCACGACACTTTCCCAGGAGAAATCCTCCTCCATCCCGTGCGCCACCATGTCCCGCCATGTGGCAGGTTTATGGTAACGGGCGATGGCCCGTTCTATGAGCCAATCGAGACGTTGCGGCTTATAGTCGTCAAAAAGGAGGCCGGTGCGACCGTCCTGAATGGTGTCGTCCAGCCCGCCCACGCGACGTGCAAGGGGGGGGGTGCCATACCGCATGGACCTCATCTGCGTGAGGCCGCACGGCTCATAAAGTGACGGCATGAGGAGAGCATCGGCTCCAGCGACGAGACGGTGCTCCCGCTCCTCGGTGAAATCAAGCTGAACAACAACTCGGTCAGGGTGGGCCGCCGCCAAATTCTTCAGACCTTCTTCAAACCGGCGTTCGCCACTCCCCAGAAAGATGAACTGGGCATCGGCCTCGCGAACCGCCCGCCCGCCCAAAATCAGGTCCATTCCCTTCTGTGCAACCATCCGGGCGACCATTCCGATGACAAGTTTGTCAGGGTCTTCCTCGAGGGCATACTCTTTTTGGAGAGCCGCCTTGCACTCGGACTTCCCGGAGAGATCCTGGGCGGAGTAATTCGTTTGGATGTAGGGGTCCGTCTCCGGATCCCAGATCCTGTAGTCTATCCCGTTGAGGACGCCCACCAGGCGTTCATGAAGGCCCAGAAAGGTGTGGTGGAGGCCGAAGCCTCCGTCCTCGGTCCGGAGCTCGAAGCTATGGCTGGGGCTTACTGTGGTGGCCATGTCGGTGAAGACTAGCCCGGCCTTGAGGATGTTGGCCCGGCCGTACCACTCCATGATGTCCATATGGTAGAGGTCGAAAGGAAGACCCATTTCCGGCAACACTTCCCGGGGAAAGTGACCTTGGAAGCCTCCATTGTGGACGGAAAGCACGGTCGCGACCTGGTCGGCAAACGGGTTGCCCTTTCCGATGTTTCGGAGGTACACGACCGCCAATGCAGTATGCCAGTCGTGCATGTGAAGAAGGACCGGTGCCGGACCTGGCGCGATCTCGGGCAGGATCTGGGCGGCGGCCGCTGCCAAGAATGAGAACCGGAGGTGATTGTCGGGGTAGTCCTCGCCCCCCTGGCCATACACTCCCTCTCGGTAGAAGAAACCAGCGTTCTCAAGAAAAAGAACCCGCGGCCCGTCGGTCCCTTTCGCTGCCTCCCACAACCGACCGACCTCCACCCGGGTTCCGATCGGGACGGTGAACGACTTCCCCACAGCCTTCAACCCGTAGTCACCGTCCCGAATACTCGTGTACAGGGGGAGAAGGACGGTCGTCTGCGAGCCGGCGTAACTCTGAAAGGTAGCCATACCTCTTACGGCCTCGCCTAGGCCCCCGGTCCTGATGTAGGGCCAGTACTCGGCGGAGAGGTGGACGATGCGGGTCTTCTGGGAAGGCCCTGCCTGGCGAGGCCTCGTTTCCGAGATCCTTCGCCTCTTGGCGACCTCGCTTCCTTGAGCCTTCATGGTGGAGTCCTTGGAGCGTTTGTTGGCTTTCCGGGTTCTTCGTTTTACCCGGTAAGGGGTGGATCGTCCCCCTCCATGGTACCCTGAATGGCGGGTATGTAGCACTTCTCACTGTATTCCCGGAGCATCCTGGCCGCCGTGAATCGGGCACCTGCCGTATAGAGGGCGTGTTTCATTCTCAGGACCCAACCCTTGGACAGGCCCCCCTTGTCCGTCGCGTAGTAGAGCGGAACCACCTCCCGCTCAAGAATGGAGTAGAGGTTTTCCGCATCCACGGCATCAGGATCCGGGTACCCGGAGCTGACCGGTAGGGCCCACCCGTTCAAGCCCGTATATCCTTCCGCCCACCAACCGTCCAGAGTACTCAGTTGGGGAATGGCATTGAGGGCCGCCTTCATTCCGCTGGTGCCCGAAGCCTCCATGGGGACCACCGGGAGGTTCAACCAGAGGTCCACACCC
>JBDRDQ010000159.1:0-3585 GCA_043820695.1 Gemmatimonadota bacterium
GCCTGGGTGGGGGTCCGTGGTGGATCCAGTGTGGATCCGGTGTGGATCCGGTTTGTCGCCTTTCCTCTAAGGTTCTCACTTGCCATCATAGCCAGCGCAGTTGCTTTAGATCGCGCTTCGGTCGAACCGTTGCTTCGGCCGGACCGCTGGTTGGCCTGGACCGCTGTTTCTCGAGGAGTCCGGATGCACGAGCTGAAAGTTTCGGTGAAGAAGGTGATGGGGAGATGTACGGCGAATCCCCCGGTGAAGCAGGGAGACTACTTCATCCTCAATGACGGAGACATCTCCCTCCCCGAAGGGGGGTTCATTTGCGCTTGGGCCCTCCAAAGCCTGATTCCCGTTTTGACGCCGAAGGAGAGGGATAGCGCCGAGGACAAGGATGCAGACTGGATGTGGCGCGTCCATCACGCCCAGTGCCCCGACCCGGAGGGGCGGGTGATCTACCAGATCGAGCGTACCCGGGTGGTGGACCCTGATGAAGAGAAGGGGCACAGGGGGAAAGGGGAGGTGGTGGAGCCCCACCCTTCGGCTGCCTCCTCAGCTGTCGACGGGTTTGATGAAAGCGAGACGTCGGAGGGGGGCTTGGTGAATCTGAAGATTCACGTGGAATCGGTGACGGGAAAATGCACTTCACGCATGAGGCCGGGCACGACCTTCACCCTGCGGAGCGGACGCCTCTACATCCCTCCCGGAGAACATGCCTGCCTTTATGCCCTCCACGCCGCCCTTCCGTTCTTTGGCGCCAAGCAGAGAACCTTGGAGGACGGCGACTGGATGAAAGAGGACAACAGGGTCCTTTGTCCTGATCCCTCAGGGAATGTGATTCTGAGAATCGAACGGATGGAGTGACGAAGGCCCGAACCCATTGAGGCGCAGCGGGAGACCCAATTGGAGTGGCAAGAACGCAAACCCACGGAGTGACTCGGTGATTCACTGTGACATTAAGCTCTGCGTCGGCTGCAGGATGTGCGAGGTGGCCTGCAGCGCGGGTCATTTTGGCGCCGTTTCTCCAGCTCTGGCCCGGATCCGGGTGGCGAAGCTGGATGAGATCGGCATCGACCTCGCCATCGCGTGCTTCAGCTGCGTGGAAAAACCATGCATCGAGTGCCCCACGGAAGCCCTCTCGGTCGGCTCCAGGGGTGAGGTCCTTCTGGACGGCGACTACTGTGACGCCTGTGGCCTGTGTGCCGAGGCCTGCCCGGTGGGAGCCGTCGGCTTTTACGAAGACCAGCCTCTCTTCTGCGACCTCTGTGACGGGTCCCCTACATGCGTTGAGGTCTGCCCCAGCGGAGCCCTCTCCTACCGGCAGGGCCAGGAAGTGTCTCTCGCTATTTTCCTCGATGCGGAAGGAAGTCCGGCCCAGAAACGAGCCCACTATGCGACAGTGCGGGCCCAACCTCTCCGTCAGGGATGGCAGGCTGGGAGGAGGGTAGATTCATGAGCATCTACCAGGGAACCAGCCTTCGGGTGGACCTTTCCGGTCCTGAGATTCATAGGGACGTGACCCCCGAAAACGGAATTGGTGGGAGAAGTTGGAACAGCGTAACTCTCCTCCGGGAGCTGAAGCCAGGCATCGATCCTCTAGGACCGGAGAACCTCCTATGCATCTCGGTAGGGCCTCTGACGGGGAGTGAGCTCGCCGCTACCTGCCGGTTCATCGCCAGCGCAAAGAGCCCACTTACAGGCATCCTCGGAGATTCGGGCGCCCGTGGCTTCTTCGCTCCGGAACTTCGTTGGGCCGGGATCGACCAGATCGTTTTCTCGGGCATCTCGGAGAAATGGGTCTATCTCCATATCGACAACGACCAGATCGAACTGAGGGACGCATCCCACCTGGTCGGCATGGACATCACGGAGACCACCGTTCAGCTCATGGATGAGCTGGGGGACCCGGATCTCCAGGTGGCCACCATCGGCCCGGCCGGAGAGAACCTGGTCAAGTACGCCATCATCTCCTGCAACCTCTCCCGGGCCTGCGGGCGAACGGGAATGGGCGCCGTCATGGGCTCGAAACGGGTGAAGGCCATCGTGGTGCGGGGGAGCAACCCCGCCCGCCCGGCCGACCCTGACCGCTTCAAAAAGGCCTGCGGGCAGCTCATCTCGAACATCGAGGGCCACCGCCAGTTCAGATCCCGCCAGCTCTATGGAACCACCCGGATCATGGACTCCCTCTCTGACATGGGGGTGCTTCCGGCCTTCCACTATCGGAGCGCCGTCTTCGATGATCTGGCGAAGGTGAGTTCGGAGGCGCTCAGGCGGGAGCATGTGGTCAAGGCGAAGGCCTGCTACAACTGCAACGTCTTCTGTTCCCGGTACAACTTCACGAAGTACAGCGAGGGCGAGGGCCCCGAGTACGAGGCGCAGGCGGCATTTACGGTGAAGGTCGGCGGCACGGATCTGGAGTTGGCTGTCCACGTCTCGAACCTTGTCAACCGTCTGGGGCTGGACTGCATCAGTACCGGTGAAGTCATCGCCTGGCTCATGGAGTGCAAGCACGAAGGGATCATCTCGGATGCGGACTGTGACGGGGTGGACCTTTCCTGGGGCTCGAAGGATGCCCTGCTCCGGTTGCCGGAGATGATCGCCAATCGTGAGGGGATCGGAGACCTTCTGGCCGAAGGGACGAGGAAAGCGGCCGAGAAATTCGGAACCGAGGCCCGGAAGCTCACGGCGGAGGTGAAGGGGCTGGAGCTCTTCTCGGCCGACCCCCGAGGGATCAAGGGATACGGCCTCATGAACGCCGTAAACTCGAGGGGTGGGGATCATTACCGCGGCGAGCCCATGATAGAGCTCACGGGTGATGAAGAGTTGGCCATGCGGCGGGTGGGGAATCGAAATGCGGCCCACAGGCTCAGCGAGGAAGGGAAGGGCGCCCTGGTCAATTACGCCGAGCACATGGGGCTTCTCTCCGACAGCATGACGATCTGCAAGAACATCTCCTGCTGCATGGTGGATGTGGTCGACTTCGAGCTGGCGGCTGAAGCCTACTCCGGCCTGCTGGGAGAGGAGTTCACGGCCCAGCACCTGTGGAATGTCTGCACCGAGGTCGGACAGATCGAACGGGACTTCAACCTGCGCGAGGGTCTCAAGGTCGACGAGGACAACCTCCCCGCGCGATTCACGGATCATCCCATTCCCGATGGCCCGGCTAAGGGAACTCGGATCGACGTGAAGACGATGGTTAAGGATTATTACAGCCAGAAGGGCTGGCGCATTTGACAGCGTACGGAAGCCGAGTCTTGTCCAGCCGAGCTGCGACCGTCAGGGAGCGATTTCTCGACGTCTCCCTTCCGCTTCCTCGCGGGCGCGGACCGGAAGAGGGGCCTCTTACCCACATTCTGAGGGGTGGCGACACATGCACGATCTGAAAATCTCGGTCCATACGATCAAGGGCGACTGCGACATGCCGATGACCAAGGGCGACTACTTCCTCTTGAAGGGTGGCAGGATCTCCATCCCGGAGGGGAAGTACTTCTGCATGTACGCGCTGCAGAGTGTCCTGCCCCTGTTGCCCGCCAAGCAGCGGAACATTGTCGAAGAGGACGACTGGCTACCGCGAACGAAGTTCGTTTCCTGCCCCGACCC
>JBDRDQ010000160.1:0-15636 GCA_043820695.1 Gemmatimonadota bacterium
CCCTCCAGGATCCCTCCCCGCGGTCCCTTTGCAGGGCCAAAACCGCGTTCGACGCGTCCCTCATCCCCCTTCACGCCTCTTCGCGGTCCGGTTCGGGTCGCTGGTCTTCCCCGGCAACACCAATCGCTCAGTTTAGGTAGAAGTCCGACCTGGCGATATGGTATCCTTGGATCTCCTCCATACCGTAGTTGATGGAATAGGTGACGGTCTCCAGGGGGACCCCCAGCTCCCGGAGCTGGTCTTTGTCCCGCTCGAATTTTCGCCTCACGCTGGCCCGGGCCGTCGCGGCGCCGGTGGATCGTATCCGCCGATCCGGCGGGGCGGTTGCCGGCCGGCGGCTTCAGGCGGACTACGCCTCCGTCTTGGGCGTCAGCCCCATCTCCCGGGCCCGCGCCACGGCCTGGCTCCGGCCCGTCACCCCCAGCTTGGCGTAGATGTGCTTCAGGTGGGTCTTGACCGTGTCGATGGATACGAACATGGAACGGGCCATGGCCTTGTTGCTCTGCCCCTGGAAGAGGCAGGCCAGGACCTCCTCCTCCCGCTCGGTGAGGGGCTCGATGAGCTGCGCCGAAGGAAGAGGTTCGGCGGGGCTCCGGGCGGAGTCGGCCCTCTCCAGGTCGAAGCGCTCCAGGACCAGGCGGGCGTGAACCCGGGCCGCCTGGGAAAGACCGCGGGGGAGTGCGCTCCGAAGGAGCCCCCGGGCCGACTCGCCGCCGTCCAGGATGGGACGTACGTAGCCACGGCTCGCCGCCAGCCGCAGTGCCCGGTCCAGCAGCTCCCAGCGGTCCGGGCCTTCGGGGAGAAGAGCCCGGGCGAAGAGGGCCGTGCAGAGGGCGGGGCCACGGGCCCGCTTCTCGCTCTCGGTCTCCAACTGGTCGATCAGCCCTCGGGTGGAATCGAAGTCCTCCGCCCGGAGCAGCTGCCATATCGCCAACGCCGTCTCCGTCTCCCGCACCGTCGTCCACGGTGCCTTATCCGCTCTGGGCGCCGGCAGGGGCACCGGCGGGCCAATCCCGGCAGCCTCTTTGGCGCAGGCCAGGCGAGACTGTTCCAGCGCCAGGGTGGTGTCGGTCAGCAACAGGTTGGTAGCCTGACCCATAACAGCGGCCTCCACCAAGAAAGCTTCGGCGCCGGCGAAGTTTCGTCGGGCCATGTGAACTCTGGCGAGACCCACCACCCCATTCGCGTGGCCTTCCGGGAAGCGCCCGGATTGACCCACGTCCACCGCGGCCTGGAAGTCCCGTTCCGCCGAATCCAGATTTCCCCCGAGAAACTCGATCTGGCCCCGGGGGAAAAGGATGGCGGAGAATGCCGGGTAGGCGGTGAGGCCCCGCTCTTCGGCGAAGGAACCTGCCGCTGCCAGGAACTCCAAACCCCGCTGCACCCCCTCCGTCTGGGCCACCACCGCCGCCCGCTGCCCCAGCCCCGACAAAACCAGGAAGAGGTTTCCCGCCCGGAGGCAGTCGTCGAACGACGCATCCAGCAATTCCCTGGCTGGCCGCATCTCGCCCAGGACCATCTGGATACGGCCCATGTTGAAGGTCAACAGGCCTCGGCTGAACTCGTCGTCCTCGGCCACCTCGTGGAGCACTCGCTCGCTGATGGCCAGGGCTTCTTCCAGGTTCCCCCGGTGCCGGGCGGCGAAGGCGGTGAGGATCTCCAACTCCACTTCCACCCGCTTCCTGAGCACAGGGTCGTAGTCGGCGGGGGCGTTCTCCAGGGCGACCCGGAAGGCCTTCATGATCCCCGCCATGTCTGGCGGCCGCTCGGTCACGACCCGGAGCCATCCAAGAACGCACACCAGCATGGGGTAGGAGGGGGGCATCTCTTCCGGCAGAAAAGCCATCCATTGCCGGATTGTGGCCAGCTCGCTTCGGGAGAGCATGTCCCGAGCGTGGGTGTCCAACAGCTCCAGGAGCCGAGTCCTGTCCTCCATCTGGGAGGCGTGTTCCAGGGCCAGGATCACGTCTCCCTCGGCCTCGAACCAGACGCTGGCCCGGCGATGCAGCTCCTCCAGCGGGCCCTCCTGTTCCTGCGATAGACGGAATCGGAGCAACTCGGCGAAGAGATGGTGGTAGCGATACCACTCGCCCTCGCCTTCCAACGGAACCAGGAACAGGTTGGCCTTCTCCACCTCCTTCAGCCGCTTCCGGGCGTCCGGATCGCCGGTCAGATGGGCGCACGTTTCGGGGCTGAAGCGGCGAAGGATGGAGGTCTCCAGGAGGAACTGCTGCACCGCGGGGGTCTGTCGCTCCAGAGCCTCCTCCAGCAGGTAGTCCATGACGAATCGGTGGGTGCCGGCGAAGGCTTCGGCCAGGGCCTGAGGATTCTCGGCATTCTGAAGAGCGATGGCTGCGAGACGGAGTCCGGCTATCCAGCCCTCCGTTCGCTCCCCGAGCCGCCGCACCGAGTCCGGGTCCAGCACATCCGGAAGCAGGCGGTCGAACAGCTGGAGTGCTTCGTCCTCGGTAAACCGCAGATCCCGTTCCCTGAGCTCCAGCAGCTCGCCACTCACACGCAGGCGGCTGGTGGCGAAGGGTGGATCCACCCGGGTCAGCATGGCGAGGCGCGGTAGGTGCCCGGCTCCCCGCATCAGCCCCTCGATGACGGCCAGGACCCCCGGTGAATCCACCTCGTGGAGGTCGTCCAGAACGAGGATCAAGTCGGATCCCATTTCCGCCAACGCGTCGAAGAGGGCCGGGGGCAGGGTGAGGTCGGGGGGAGCCAAACCGGCGATCAGGGCGGCCGCCCGTTCGGCCCCGGGCACCCCGAGGCTGCCGACAGTCGCCGCCAGATGGGCACAGAACCTGGACGGATCGTTGTCCAACCGGTCCAGGGAGAACCAGGCCGTCGGCACCTCGCAACGAGAAAGCCAGTCCGCCACCAGGACCGTCTTTCCGAACCCCGCGGGGGCCGACACCAGGACCAGGCGTCCGGGATGGTTGTCCAGGCGGGCCCGGAGCCGCGGGCGGTCGACCAGCGGCGAGGTCACCCTCGGCGGGTGCAGTTTCGTCTGGATCAGGTGGGGTTCAGACATTGGCTCCAAGGCTGTGAGGGGTTCCGGCTGAGGCTTCGCATCCGGAGGACAAGATGGGGTGCTGAGGGAGGGCCGGCCACCGGGAGATCACCTCACCCCCCAAGAATATCACCCCTCGAATCACCCCTGTGGGTGACGCGACCCACCCTGGCCCGGGGGTATCCTTCTCTCACGGCCACAAAAGGTGGCCCCGAACCCGGAGGATCATGTGGAAGCCGAAGTCGAAACCCCCGACAGGGACCTGGTGCTCTACCGGCTGGAGGTCGGTGGGCGGATCCCTGCGAGCTGGGCCGGGTGGTTCGAGGCGGACACCATCACGATGGTCGGGGACCTTTCGGTCCTCGACGTCAGGGTGGCCGACCAGGCGGAGCTGTATGGCCGCCTTCGACGGATCCACGACCTCAACCTCCGGCTGATCTCGGTGACGCGGATCGGCACGGAGGACCAGGCACAGGCCCGACACAACCAATGAACTCAATTCACCATACAGGAGGAATCACCATGAACAGGCTCATCATCACCACCGCGCTCTTGCTGGCCACTCAAATCCAAGGCTCCCCGGTCGCCGCCCAGGACCGGTGGGGATTCGAGTTCCGGGGCCACGGCGCCGTCGGGACCCAGGACGAGGAGAGGGAAACGAACGAGAACGGTTACGGCTTCGAGGCAAACCTGCAGTATCGATTCCTCCCCCACATTGCGGCCTATGCCGGGTGGGACTGGAGCAGCTTCGGCGCCAACAAAGCCATCGCCGGACCCGACATGGAGCTGGAGGAGACCGGCTACGCCTTCGGGCTCCGTTTCGAGCATCCCTTCCGGGACGGGTCGCCGGTGGCGGGCTGGCTCAGAGCCGGTGGCACCTACAACCACCTGGAGCTGGAAAACTCCGACGGAGACATCGTGGACGACTCCGGGCACGGCCTCGGCTGGGAGTTCGGGGCCGGAGTCACCCTCCCTGTCAGCTCTAGCTGGGTCGTGACCCCAGGGATCCGCTACCGCACGCTCTCCCGTGACCTCAAGATCGAGAACCGGACCGTCCCCGTGGAGCTCCAGTACATGGCGTTCGAGTTCGGATTCGGGCGCCGGTTCTAAGGAAGGACTCTGTTCCTTAAGCGGGCGGCCCGGGGTTGGCACCCCGGGCCGCTTCGTCGCAGGTACCCCGGACCGCCTCGCGGCAGAGACCCAGGGACCCGGTCCCGTGGCTCGGCCACGGACGGCACCGGTTCAGTGAGGTGAAAATTCGTATTCGATTTCTTGGATGCGACCCCGCCAATAAGGTCTCGGTTCACCCTCCACCACCCACGCCACCTCACCCTCAAGCGGTATCAGCATGCGGTCGCGTCGCTCGTAGCTCCAGAAGCGACCTTGCCAGGGAGTCGCCCCCTGAATTCCATCGACCTGTCGATATCTCCCTTCCGACCGCACCGTGCTGATCAGTCCCTGGGCGTCGAACTCGAAAACCAGCGTCGTCGTTATGGGGCCATCGGTGATGGTCGCACGGGCCCGGTCCTCGTCCATGGCTTCCCACACCACTCCGTTGCTGGGCAGGAGAGCCGTGGGGTACCAGGCCGCCTCGGCGAAGAACCGCAGCAGCTCTCCCTCTGCCAACTCCGGGCTGCTGGGTTGATTCATCACCGTGAAGAGCCCGAGAAGCCTGGTGGTCAGGACACCTTCACCCGCGACGTACGCGTCGTGTACGTGAACGTCCAGCCCCGGCATCATCCGTATGCGGGCATCCCAGACGAAGCCTGGCCGATGGGTGACCACCCGCTGGACCGAGGAGAAGGTTTTCCACTGCTCACCGTTCTCGCTCATGTTGAAGGTGCCCTCATGCTCCATAGTGGCAGCCGAGACCATGGGCTGACCCTCCTCGAGCGCCGCCCGAAAGTACCTCTGGACCGGCTCGGGCAGACCGTCGACTTCTCGGGGAGCAAAGGAACCTGGATCCAGGGGGAGGCGAGCCTCCTGGATCGGGGCATGCAGCTCTTTCGTGGCCGCTTGCCAGCGAAAGGAACCGAGGAGGAGGGCAAGAACCACGAGTGCCGTGCCTCCGAGTAGTGTGATGGGGATTATCTTCTTCCTGGCCATGGTATCGATTCTCTCCGGGTATCTCCCAGGCGGGCCGACGGGCAGCTCGGAACTTACCTCCGAACCGGCCCCATCCCCTCCCAGGGCTGGTGGATCGGCGCCCTGGGAGGGAACCTCCCGTCGGTGATTCAGCTATGAAAGGGAGCCCCCACCGTTTCCCGAAGGAGTGACGCTTGGATGGCCGCTGATATCAAAGGACCCCGAGGCAGACCCATTCTCACCTCCCGCCGGAACCGGCGCAGCTCAGCGTCCCCTCCCTTCGCCCTCATGGGATTCCTGGTGATCGTCGCCGTGGGCATCCTGGCGGGATGGCTCTGGTTGAGATCCCGAGGGAGCCCGGAGGCGGTTCCTTCCGCGGCGGCCGATTCCGTGACGATGGCCACGGCAGAGCCTTTTGTTCTGCCCGCCGTCGGGGCCAGCGATGCCGTCGTGCGCACGCTGGTGGCAGGCGTTTCCTCCCATCCCCAACTGGCGGGCTGGCTCATCACCGACGACCTGATCCGGCGGTTCGTCGAGGCGGTCGTGGACATCTCCAGAGGATCGAGCCCGCTTCCGGCGCTGGAGGTTCTGATTCCCGAGGAGCCCTTCAGCGTCGAGGCCGCCGGCAATCGGATCTTCATGTCCCCCATGAGCCAACGGCGGTACGATCTGCTGGGTGAGGTGTTCGCGGGGGTGGATGCGGGGAGGGCCGCCGAGACGTACCGCAGACTTCTCCCTCTCTTCCGGGAAGCCTATCGGGAGTTGGGGGTTCCGGAAGGGAATTTCGAGGAGGTGCTGGCCCGGGCCGTACAAAATCTTCTTGCCGCCGAGGTGCCGGCGGGGGCCCTGGAGGTCAGAGATGCGGTGGGCCGCTACGTCTACGTGGACCCACGGTTCGAGTCCCTCACTCCTGCCCAGAAGCACATGCTTCGCCTGGGGCCGGCGAACGCCCGCCGGGTTCAGGGGAAGGTTCGGGAGATCTCGGAGTGGTTGGACCTCCCTCGCGGGGGGTGATCCTCGGCCGCTCCGGGCTCCCGCGGGAGCATCACCCCGTGGGCGCCCAGAAGGTGAGATTTCGGATGACTGGGTTCCGACAGGGAGACTCAGACCGACTGGCTAAGATAGACATCTCCCGCCTCGGCCATCTATGGCGTGGGGGTTACACCCGTTCCCATCCCGAACACGGCCGTTAAGCCCCACTGCGCGAATGGTACTGCTGGTTGATCCGGTGGGAGAGTACGTCGCCGCCAGCTTCACATACACGCCCCTCTGCTCTTTCAGCAGGGGGGCGTTTCTTTTTGGTGTGCCAGGCATGGCGCGTGGTGCGAGAGCACCGTTTTGCCGAGTATGGTGCTCGGTGGATGACTCGGGGGTGCAAGTCCCCTACGGACCCTGATGGCGGGAACCGTTAGCTGAACAGCAACCGTTGCTCTGTGAGGAGACGCGGGAAGGAAGCTGAAGGCAAACTCCCGGCCCGAGGAACACGAATCGCATAGGAGGCGGACGCGTCTGGGCGAGAGGGCCAGAAGACTCAAAGCCCGATAGTCATCCAGGAAGACGCGGACGTAGCAGCGGCGGGTATGTGGGAGGAAGGTCGCGCGCCTTACCCTGGGAGATCTCGCCTTGTGCCTGAAAGGGCGACGCTGGGCACTGCGCTAAGATATTGCCCGCCCGGTGGAGCGAGAAGTCAGCCGAAGCCATAGTAGTCGGCCTGACCGACCGACGAAGGGCCGAACCTGTTGTGAAAGCGAGGGACCTTGTCCGACACGCTGAGCAGATGCCTCGACAGAGGGCCTTAAAGCCGGAGGAATGGCGGGCAGAACCCGTCAGGTACGGCTGGGTGCTTAATAAGGCGTGAGGGGGAGAGCCCGGAATCGCAGAACGCAACGGGAACCGCCGTGTACGGAACCGTACGCACGGTGGTGTGGGAGGGTGGCGGCGGCCTTTGCCGCCGCGCCCTACCCGATTGATAACCCCGAACGTTGCCAAACCGGCTGTCTCCGGGGAAGTTTCCCTGGATGATCACTCCAAACCCCGACAGCCTCCTCGGAGAAGAGGATACCCGAAGCGGCTATGTGACGCTCGTGGGGCGGCCCAACGCCGGGAAGTCCACCATGATGAATGCGCTTCTGGGGGAACGCCTCAGCATCGTCACGCCCAAGGCCCAGACGACATGGCAGCGGGTTACCGGAATCCTCACTACCGACCGGGTCCAGATGATCTTCCTGGACACACCCGGGCTCCTGGATCCCCGAGACCTTCTCCAGCACACCATGCTGGCCGCCGCCAACGAAGCCCTCGCAGAAGCTGACGTAGTCCTCCTGGTCATGGATGGATCTCAAGCCCTCGGCCCCAAGGGGTTTGCTCAGATGGCCAGCTCCCTTGCCGACCGCCCACCGGTCCCACTACTCGCAGCCATCAACAAGATGGACCTGATGAGGGAGGGAAATGAGGAAGCCATTTCTCGATGGGTGTCACAAGAACTGGGGGGCGAACCGTTTACAGTGTGCGCCCTGGATACCACCGGAATCGATAAGGTCCGGCAGCGGTTGGAGGAGCTTCTCCCTCCCGGTCCATTTTTGTATCCCGCTGACGAGATCGCCAAAGACCCGGTTCGGTTTTTCGTAGCGGAGATGATCAGGGAAACGGTTTTCCAGGAGTTCCACCAGGAGATACCCTATTCGGTCTTTGGCCAAATCGAGGAGTTCAGAGAGAACGAGGATCCGGTGTACATTCAAGCTCACCTCTTCGTTGAGAGGAACTCCCAGAAACGGATCTTGATTGGGAAAGGAGGGTCTTCAATTCGTAAGCTTGGAACTCTGTCCCGTGAGAAAATCGAAGAATTCCTGGGGCGAAGGGTATACCTCGATCTCTGGGTGAAAGTCCTCCCCGACTGGAGGAGGAAGAGGGCGCACTTGAGAAAACTCGGGTTCACAGTTCCGGAGGAGGGTCCTGAAGCGTGACCCGTGTAACCATCAGAATGTCCTCGAGCCTTCTCCTTCTGGGCCTGTTCTCTCCCTTGACAGCTGCTGACGGGGCATGGGCCCAGAGTGCATCCGGTGGGAGCCAGCCCGAGGGTCTGGGGGCTTATGCCGCCGGGATCTTCACTGCAGAACCCAGTTCAACAGAGGGAGCGCTGACCCTTCTTTTACCCATCGGCGCCCGTGGAATTGGAATGGGGAGAGCCGTTACCGCCTCCTCGGGGCCCGAGTCCGTGTTCTGGAATCCCGCCGGATTGGCCCGTCTGGAGGAAGGAAGCTTCTTCGTGTACCGGGGGAATCACCTGGCTGGAGAGGCCACGGGATTCTCCCTGGTTTTGGCCCGCCAACCCCTGGGAGCGGTGGGCATCTCCTACCAGCTTCTCGACCTGGGGGACCAGGACCTCAGGGACGGGGAGGGGAACGTCCTGGGATCGGTGAGCTTTCGAGACCACCTTGCTGTCGTGTCCTTCGGTCTTCAGGTCCTTCCTGGACTGGATACGGGACTGAACTTCAAGGTCTTCCAGTCCCGGATCACCTGCCGTGGGCAGTGTACGGACGCCGGGGTGACCGGCACCACCTACGCGCTTGATGCCGGGGTTCAAGCCGAGCCACTGAAGACGATCCCCCTGCGGATAGGGGTCTTGGTGGCTCACGTGGGCCCCAACCTGCAGCTGATCAACGTTGAGCAGGCTGATCCGCTCCCCACCCGCCTTCGGGCAGCCGTGTCCTATGAAACTCTCCGCCACTTCACGGAAATGCCCGGGGTGGAGCTTTGGATCAACGTCGAGCTCGAAGACCGATGGCACGATCTGGGTTCCCCCATCTTTTTTCTGGGAGGGGAACTTGTGGCTGGAGAGGGAGACCTCTTTTTCGTGAGGGCGGGGTACGGGCAACAGCAGTCGGGGCAGAACGCCGGTGCCAGCGTTGGTCTTGGCCTTCGGTACGAGCAGTTCGACCTGGGTTTGGCCAAACGGCTTTCAGGTTCCCTTACGGGTGAGTCCGAGCCGGTCCATATCTCCTTCGGCGTGGTGTTTTGAGATGCGGGCGTTCGTGCTGGGTCTCGGCATGTCCTGGAGCCTTCTGTTCTCGAGCGCCGCTCAACCGGCCCAGAGCCAAACTCATGAAGGCGCCTGCATGGAACCGGTGGTTGGCCCCATCCAACACCGCCTGCCGCGCCCAGCCGACCTACAACCGCCGGGGTCTTCCCGGGAACCCCCGCAGTTCTTCGTCTCACCCCGAGGAGACCTCTGCCAATCCTTTGCCTTCCCGGACTGGGACGAGGCTGGCCGACGGCACGCCATCGACCGGGACCCTGAGCCAGGAAAAGCCTTCCTGTTCTCGGCCGTTGTCCCCGGAGCAGGGCAATGGCTCCTGGGCCAAGAACGATGGCCGGCCTATCTGGCGGTTGAGCTCTGGGCATGGATCCAGTTCCTGGACTGG
Organism: Gemmatimonadota bacterium; assembly: GCA_043820695.1. Classification (GTDB taxonomy): domain Bacteria; phylum Gemmatimonadota; class Gemmatimonadetes; order Longimicrobiales; family Gaopeijiaceae; genus JABDNZ01. The sequence continues at coordinate 9,523 of JBDRDQ010000160.1, forward strand.
CGGCGGGAGGGACACCGGCTTCAAACCCAGTACAAAGATCTGGCCTGGCTGGTAGCCCGAAGGGTCAGCACCGGACCTCGGACAGAGGCGGGATGGGAATACTATGAGGCCCTTACCCATTTTCAGTCTTCCGGGGCCTACGATTCCGACCCCTTGACCCCCGGTGTCCAGCCGGAAGGGAACTCCACGACCTTCAATGGATCGGTATGGGCCCTCGCCCAGGAGATCTACTTCCCGGAAAACCCGGAGAACCCCGTCCAAGAGGGCTCGGATCCGTACAAGAAAGCATTCGATTACTACCTGTCCCGGGCCTATGCTCCGGGGCTGGCCTGGCACTGGGGTGCAAACACCCTCCACCGGGAAGAGTACACCGGGTTGATCCGAGATTCCGACGAGGCCCTTCGGAGTTCTACGGGAATGATCGGGGTGATCCTGGCCAACCATCTCCTGAGCGCCGTGGACGCCCTGGTTTCAGGTCGGTTGGGCATCGCAGGGAGGACCGAGCCCTCGGTTGAACTCCTTTTGATCCCGGGGCCCTACGACACACGAGAGGTGGCACTGATGGTCCGCCTCCCCAATCCCCTGAATCATGACTCCTGACCAGACGGAAATCCAAATCAAGCGAGCCCTCAAGGAATCCCGGAAAGGCCCCTTGAAAGCGAAGGAACTCGCCCAGGCCCTCAAGATCCCTGCCGAGGGATACCGGGCCTTCCGGGACCTGCTCCTGACCATGGAACGGAAGGGCAGCCTGTACCGGGTCAAGGGGCAGCGCTACGCCAGTCCCGAAAAAATCAACCTGAAGGTGGGCGTCCTCCAGGTCACCCGGGACGAAGACGGTTTCGTCCGCAGCGAGGATGGGGACCGGGACGTATTCGTGCCCGGGTCCCTTCTGGATTCGGCGATGGATGGGGATCAGGTAGTGGTGAGGGTGGAGGGCCGTCCGAAGGGTAAGAACCCCCAGGGCCGTGTGATCAAGATTCTAAATCGGGCTCACCCCACCGTGGTTGGGACCTTCAAGGAAGCCAGGCGATTCGGATATGTGGTTCCCCTCAATGACCGTCTCTTCCGTGACGTGTTGATCCCGGCCGGGGAGGAGGCAGCGGCGAAAACAGGGGACATCGTGGTCGCCCGGATTTCGGCCTACGGAGACAGGAAACTGAATCCGATAGGCTCTGTGGAGAGGGTCCTGGGTCCGATTTCGACGCCGGGAGTGGATGTCCTTTCCATTCTCTTTGGGTACGGACTGGACCTCGAGTTCCCGGAGGAGGTGGAGGCCGCGGCCCAGGAAATCGTCCAGCGGAAAAGGAGTGAGGCTTGGGAAGGGCGCGTGGACCGTACCGCACTCCACGTCTTCACCATCGACCCCTCCGATGCGAAAGACCATGACGACGCCCTTTCCATCGAGGACCTTTCCAACGGGAGATGGGAAGTCGGTATCCATATCGCCGACGTGTCCCACTATGTCGAGAAGGGAAGCCCTTTGGACCTGGAAGCGCTGAGGAGGGGCACCAGTGTTTACCTGGTGGATCGTGTCGTTCCCATGCTCCCCCACGTCCTCTCTTCGGACCTTTGCTCCCTCCGCCCTGAGGTCGATCGGGCAGCCGTGTCCCTCTTCGTTACTTTGGATGCGAACGGAGGAGCGCGGAGTCACCGTTTCGAGCGGACCCGGATTCGAAGCCGCCACCGTCTGGACTACGACCAGGTTCAGGAGGTCCTCGCCGGAAACGCCCACATCGATGAGAGAACCGACCGGGACCTGGGGAAACTAGCCGAGCTGGCCCGAGCACTTCGGGAGAAGCGAATCCAGCGGGGTTCCTTGGATTTCGATCTACCTGAGGCCCGGGTGATTTTGGGAGCGGGCGGGGCCCCCTTGGATATTCAGAAGGTAGTCCAACTCGAGAGCCACAGGCTGATTGAGGATTTCATGCTCCTCGCCAACGAAACCGTGGCCAAGGAGGCGGGTCAGAAGAAGCTTCCCATCCCCTATCGAGTCCACGAACCCCCGGCTCCCGATCGGGTTGGAGAGCTCCGGAGGTTCCTTGATACGCTTGGGTATCCCCTTAAGAAAACAGGTGTTACGGGCAAGGACCTTCAGAAGATCCTCAATGCGGTTGAAGGAAAGCCCGAAGGAACCCTGATCTCGACCGTGATCCTTCGGTCCATGGCACGGGCCCGATACCAACCCCACAACCTCGGCCACTTCGGCCTTGGGGCCGAGACCTACACTCATTTCACCTCCCCCATCCGTCGGTACCCTGATCTTCTGGTTCACAGGGTCGTAATTCGAGCCCTCATTGAAGGAAAACCCGTGCCCGGAAAGTGGGGTGGGGAAGCTTTGGCCCAGGCGTCTGAACGATCCACCGCACGGGAAGGGTTGGCAGCTGATGCAGAGCGGGACAGCGTTGCCCTCAAGAAGGCCGAGTTCATGGAGAAACACCTTGGGGAGGAGTTCCCAGGGACGGTGAGCGGTGTAACGACCTTTGGTATTTTTGTGCTTTTGGACGAATACTTTGTAGATGGACTTGTTCACGTGAACTCTCTCATGGACGACTACTACCGCCTTAGGGAGGAACAATACGCCCTTGTCGGCGAACGAACCGGCCGGCGTTTCCGCCTCGGTGACTCCCTCCGGGTGAAAGTGAGTCGAGTGGACCGACTGGAGCGGAAGATCGACTTCGTACTTGCCCGGGGACCCGCCCCAGATGAGGTTTGACACTCCTCCTTGGAGGAGCTTAACGTGATTGTTCTTCTCACCCGCTGACCGCCGGAGATTTATGGCTTCGGGAAAAACGTTGGTGTACTTCGCCGCCGGAAAGCGCTCTCCACCGGAGCTGATCCGGCGGTTCGTGGATGCTCATGGACTTGAGCTCCTCCAGGTGGACAACAGGGAGGAGGTCCTCGCCCTCCTGAACCGGTCCTTTCCTGCCTGCCTCGTACTCGATGCATCCGAGCGGCATGGAACAGCCCTGGAGTTGTGTGCGGCCATAAAAGCCGACCCCTTTTCCGCCATCGTACCCACCATTGTCCTGATCACGGACCGGGCAGAGGGCGTCGGTGAACTCCCGGCTGCCGGCCTTCAAGCCGGTGCGGACGAGGTGGTGAGCGATCTGGTCTCTGAGGAGGAACAGTCCCTCAGGCTGGAGTTGGTCCTCCGGAGAGCTTCCAGGGACGTCAACGTGCACCCCACGACGCGCCTGCCGGGCACCGCCCAAATCGAGCGGGACTTTGCGGAACGGATGGCAGCGGGCGGCCATTTCGCGGTCTGTTATGCTGATTTGGACCACTTCAAGGAGTTCAATGACCGCTACGGCTACAACAGCGGTGATTCGGTAATCTACCTGACATCCCGGATCCTCCGGGACGTGGTTCGCTCGCTGGCCCCTGGGGGATTCGTGGGGCACATCGGTGGGGATGACTTTATCTTCAACCTTTCCCTGGACCGGCTGGAGATTTGCGGCGACGAGGTGATCCAACTCTTCGATGAGCTTATTCCGTATCAGTACACCGTGGAAGATCGGAAGGCCGGGTATTTTCTAGGTAAGGACCGGCGTGGGACGGTCCATCGGATCCCGCTCATGACCCTTTCCATCGGTGTGGTGACGAACCTGACTCAGACTTTCTCCCACACGGCGCAGATAAGTGAGCTGGCTGCGGAGATGAAGACGTACGCCAAGTCCCTTCCCGGATCCCTTTATGTGGTGGATCGCCGTGGATTGACGGGCGCCCGTCCCGCCAACGCACCCCAGAAGCGGGCCGTGGATTCGGGCGTATCATCGGCTAAACCTCGCTAGGCACATTTGCCCTTTTCGGTCCAACTCGAGAACTTCACGCAGAGCGAAGAAAAAAATGATTGTTGAGTGCCCTGGTTGTACGACGATCTTCCCGGTCGATCCCAAGAAAGTCCCCACCGGTGGGGTTCATGCCCGCTGCAGCGTATGCAGCGAGGTCTTTTTTGTCAGTGTGCCTCAGCCGGACTCGCTTTTCGCCGAACCGGAGGAAAGGGTCGAGGAGTTCCACGAGGTCGTTGAAGCGGTCGTCGAAGAGGCAGAGGCCACCATCGAGGAAGTGGAGGAAATTCCCGAGGAGGTGGAGGAAATTCCCGAGGAGGTGGAGAAAGAGCTGGAACCCGAGGCCCCGCCCGCACCTCTCTTCGGAAAGCGAGACCCGATGGAGAAGGCGCAGAGGCTGGCCCGGGTCCTGGTCTCCGACATCATCCTCTACAACCCCGACAGGCATCACGATGCAACCGAGTCGGGACGTGTGAAGGAGGAGTTCCAGGAAGAGATCCAGAAATCCTGGAATGAATACGTGGAACAGGTTGGGGAGGAGCTCGCGAACAGCACCGACTTCTTCAACGACGCGCTGAACGAGATTCTGGCGAAGGGCGATTCGATCTTCTGAGCCCTTCGGTTGATGCCTGTTGAGGCCAGGGGTATATTTCAAGCAGCTTCTGGAGGGGTCGTCCATTGTGGCGGCCCCTCTTGTACATTTTGTTTCCCCATCAGCACCCTGGGCCCAGACCATGACCAGCGAGTTGTCAGAGCAGCTAGCGGCTGTGCAAGCCAGAATCTCCGACCTCCGGGGGTATCTTTGACCTTTCCAACCGGGAGGCTAGACTCCGGGAACTGGAGGAGGCCCTGGCTTCACCGACCCTCTGGGATCACCAGGACAACGCCCGCAACATCATAGACGAGGCCAACAAGCTGAAGGCTTGGGTGGACCCATGGAAGGCCGTCTCCAACCAGGCCAGGGAGCTGGCTGAAATGGCCGAGCTCATTGAAGCCGACCCGGATGAAGAACTCGAGGCGGATTGGGTCAGGGAGTTTCAGGTAGTCACCGGCCTGTTGGAGGATCTGGAGTTCCAGACCATGCTCCAGGGGGACGATGACCATCGGAACGCCATTCTCACCGTGCACCCCGGTGCAGGTGGGTTGGAATCCCAGGATTGGGCAGAGATGCTTGTTCGCATGTACACCCGTTGGGCCGAACGGCGAGGGTTCTCGGTGAGTATTCTGGATCTCCAGCCGGGGGAGGAAGCGGGAATCAAGAGTGCGAGCCTGGAGATCAGCGGCGACTACGTTTACGGGTATCTCAAGGCCGAGAAGGGAATTCACCGTCTGGTCCGGATCTCACCCTTCGACTCTCAATCCCGACGCCACACTTCTTTTGCTTCCGTGTTCGTGTATCCGGAGGTGGACGACGATATCGAGATCGAGGTCGACGAGGGAGATCTTCGAATCGATACTTACCGGGCCTCCGGCGCGGGCGGTCAGCACGTGAACAAGACCGATTCCGCGGTGCGGATCACCCACGAGCCCACCGGAATCGTCGTTTCCTGCCAACAGGAGCGATCCCAGCACAAGAATCGGAGCACGGCCATGAAAATGCTCCGGGCGGCCCTCTACGAGCACGCACTCCGGGAGCAGGAAGAAGAGAAGGATGCCATTGAGGCGACCAAATCGGACATCGCCTGGGGGCACCAGATCCGATCGTACGTCTTTGCCCCTTATACTATGGTCAACGATCACCGGACCGAAATTAAGGTGGGGGACGTTCAGGGAGTGATGGATGGGAGGCTCGATCCCTTCATTGAAGCCTATCTGAAAAAGTTCGGAGCGACGGCGGCAGCATGACGGAAGAACTGAACCAAGTGATGAAGATCCGGCGTGAGAAGCTGGAGCTCCTGATGGAAAGGGGAATCCAGCCCTTCGCCTATCGGTTTGACCGGACCCACGAGGCGACGGAGGCCCATGGCCTATTCCAGGGGGAGGAGGACGCCGGTTCCCTTACCGAGGCCGGGCTCGGCAGCTCGGCTCGGATAGCCGGGCGGTTGAAGAGCTTCCGGGGACATGGCAAGAGCGCCTTCGGCCACCTGGAGGATGGCTCCGGTTCGATCCAGGTCTACTTCCGGAAGGATGTTCTGGGTGACGATTCCTTCCAGAACTTCCTGGACCTTGTCGACCTGGGGGATTGGATAGGGGTGGAAGGGCCCATGTTCCGGACCCGGACCGGGGAGGTCACGGTCAGGACTACGGGGTGGGAGCTCCTGGCTAAAACGCTCCGACCCCTCCCCCTCGGCAAGACCGAGGAAGACCCGGAAACGGGTGAGCGGAC
>JBDRDQ010000161.1:0-2597 GCA_043820695.1 Gemmatimonadota bacterium
CCCTAGGGTTCGAGACCGGGGATCCGGCCAGGAATCGGAAGAGATCATCCGCTTTCGCTCCAGTCTGGTGCCGCCGTATCTGAGGCGCAGCAAGAGTCTGGAGGAACTGTTACCTCTGCTGTATTTGAAAGGCATCTCGACGGGGGACTTCACAGACGCTCTCGGTGCCCTGCTGGGTCCGGATGCCCCGGGGTTATCGGCCAAGACCATCAGCCGGCTCAAACAGCAGCGGGTTCAGGACTACCCGCAGTGGCATAAGCGGGATCTCTCCCGGAAGCGCTACCTCTACGTCTGGGCTGACGGCGTGGTGCGCCGCGAGGCGCTATGTAACCTGGTGGGATGCAAGGACCCACCCTCGACCTGTCGCAGCAGGCCGATGAAGCAGGGAGCAGCCTGATCCTGGAGATGCAGGAGAGGGCGAGAGCAGCTCCGACAACGACGGTTCAGATCGGTACTACCAGACGATCTGAGACCGGCAAGCGAGACGGAGAGGTGTAACTCGAAGTGAACCAGTGGTGGAACCCCCTCAAGCGGCCCGCCGGCTCAAAACCTGGTAGATCTGGGCCGGGAAGCAACGCACGCTTAAAGCATTGCGCAGCGAGCGACTCGACAGTTGGCGTAATACCCGCTGGCGTCGAGGCCATGGGGAAAAGCCTGCGGCGTACCCATGGCGAAGTTGCAGGGGAAAAGCTGGACACCACCCCCGTCAACAGGTGCATAGTGAACGCGGGAACCGGTCAGAAGTCGCCCTTTCGAGGGCAGGTGCATCGTCCGCTGAAGGCTTCTGACCGGGGCGGAGCCTCCGTAGTAGTCCGAGGTCGGGAAAGCCGACCACATGGCGAAGGGAGGCAGCAAGTTGGCAGCGAATGGGCTGGAATGGCAGGAGGTCGCTGGTGAAGACCGGCGCGCTGTGGCCGACGCTTGAAGAAGCGAGGCAACGGGTACTACGGATCCAGACAAAGCTGCACCGATGGGCCAAGAACGAATCTACTGCGAGATTCGACGACCTGTTCAACCTGGTCTGTGACCCGGCTTTCCTGCTGATTGCATGGAACCGGGTACGAGCGAACAGGGGTGCCCGTTCATCTGGAGTGGATGGCCAAACCGCTTATTCGATCATCTCCGAGAGAGGGGAGTACTCCTTTCTTTCCGAGCTGAGAGAGCAACTGAAGGCCTGCCGCTTCCGACCACTCCCGGTACGTGAAAGGATGATCCCTAAAGCCGGTAAGCCAACTAAGCGCCGCCGGTTGGGTATTCCGACTGTACGAGATCGGGTAGTGCAGGCGGCACTCAAACTGGCTCTTGAACCGATCTTTGAGGCGGATTTTCAGCCGTGTTCTTACGGCTTCCGCCCCAAGAGACGGGCTCAAGATGCTATTGCTGAGATTCACTTCCTCGCTTCCCGCTCTTACGAGTGGGTGCTGGAGGGCGACATCGCCGCATGCTTCGATGAGATCGATCACACGGCCCTTTTGGACCGTGTTCGACGACGAATCAAAGACAAGCGTGTGGTGGCGCTCATCAAGGCCTTCTGCAAGGCCGGAATCCTCACCGAGGCCGGCCAACAGAGGGATACAGTGACAGGTACTCCACAAGGTGGAATCCTCTCACCACTGCTGGCAAACATTGCCCTGTCGGTTCTCGACGATCATTTCGCCGAAGCCTGGCAGGCAATGGGAGCCAGCTCAGGCCAGCGGCAATATCGACGTCGCAAAGGCTTGGCCACTTATCGTCTGGTTCGCTATGCGGACGATTTCGTGGTTTTGTTGGCGGGACACCGGGAGCATGTTGATGTAGTGCGCTCTACGGTGGCTCAGGTGCTCGTGCCCATGGGCTTGCGCCTGTCTGAGGAGAAAACCACGATCACTCACATCGACCAGGGTTTTGACTTCCTAGGGTTCCACATTCGACGGTGCCCCAAGGAAGGAACGGGTAAGCGATACATCTACACCTGGCCCAGTAAGGCGGCCTTAATGGCCGTCAAGGCTCGCGTGAGAACGCTGACCCGACAGGGACGAAACCTTTCCCTGCAGATCTTGCTACATCGGTTGAATCCGGTGCTGCGAGGTTGGACCAACTACTTTCGACACGGGATATCCAGTCGGACCTTCAACTACCTGCGGGCCTTTACATGGCGACGGGTCGTCTGTTGGTTGCGGCACAAACATCCGCGTCTGAATTGGAAGCAATTGCGCCGTCGCTACCTTTCCAACTGGTGGCCGGCCGAAGGGGACGTCGTTCTCTTCAATCCAGGAGCGGTGGTGGTTATCCGTTATCGCTACCGGGGGCGCATTGCTTCCCCGTGGTCTTGGGAAGGGTCGTAGTGGATCGCGATTGACATCGCTTCAACCTGTGGAGAGCCGGATGCGTGGCAACGCGCACGTCCGGTTCGGAGGTGCGGGCCGAAGAAACGGACCGCTGGCAACAGCGACACCGCGCTTCGGTCCGACCCTACTACATCAAAGCAGGGCTGGAGAAGGAGAAGGCCGTGATCCTGGTGGTGATCGCGGCCTTAAGCGATGGAAGCAAAGTGGTTCTCTCAGTCAGTAGTGGTTATCGAGAATCGACCCAGAGTTGGTCCGAAGTGCTCAGGGATC
>JBDRDQ010000162.1:0-4739 GCA_043820695.1 Gemmatimonadota bacterium
ACCGTGGTCATCTAGGTATTCCAGCCCTTCCGGAGTGATCTCGTAGACCTTCTTCCCCTCCTCCTCACGACACCGAACATACCCCTCATCCTCGAGCATCTGGAGCGTGGGATAAACCGAGCCGGGACTCGCCTTATAACAACCACCGGCCTCTTCTTCCAGCGCTTGCATCACCTCATAGCCATGCATGGGTTTCTCGGAAACCAGTCGGAGGATGACGAACTTCAGATCCCCCCGTTCAAAGACCCTCCACCGGAACCGCCGACCCCGTTGGTTGGCCCATCCCCCGAAACCGAAATCGAATCCGTTCCCGCAGCCCTTGTCTCCCATAACCGCCTCCTGATGATATGTCGACCGATATATCAAACGATATATCGACAGACTCGGCCGATCAAGGTCTTTGAGCCTGCGGAGGCTTCCATGCAGAGTCCGATTCTTCGCCGAATGCCTCGGTTCCAACTTCCGCCTTCCTAGGCGCGTCCAACCAATTGCCATCCCCTGAACCTCGGGGGTCCTCTCATCCGTAAAGGGTGATGGTTCCGTCCCTCGTCCCAGGAGTCAATACATGAAAGCCGTTATTCTTCTCTCCGGTTTGGCAGGCCTCGCGATCTTCGGTCCGCCCGTTCTCAAATCCCGGGCTCATCACCACCAGGTCTCGGTCATCGTTCACGAGCTTTCCCACAGCCGGAGCTCCTGGGATGGGCAAAGTGAGTGTCGCTTCGAGGCCGAGCGGAATGTCAGGTCTCCTGCGGGCTCGGTGCAGGGACTCCGGCTTCTGGCTGGCTCCGGGTCCCTCTCGGTGGTGGGGGTGGAAGGGCTGCAAGAGATCCAGGCCGTGGGCCGTGCCTGCGCCTCTCATGAGGATTTCCTGGGGGATATCCAACTGACCTCCGAGATGGCCGGGTCCACTTTGGTGATTGAAACCCATCATCCCGATTTGAGTGGGATGAGGGGGGGCAATCGGTACGCCCGTCTCGATCTCAGGATAGAGGTCCCGGCTGGACTGGCCGCGGAGATCCAGGACGGAAGCGGAGAGATGACCCTCTCTGATCTGGGATCGCTCATGGTCAAGGACGGCTCGGGCGGGCTGGAGATTCGGGGGGTGTCGGGTTTCGTCAGCGTAGAGGACGGCTCCGGCGGGGTGGTCATCGAGGATGTGGATTCGGACGTGGAGATCCATGACTCCTCAGGTGAGCTACAGATTCGCGGGGTCGGCGGTTCCCTTACTTTGTATGACAGTTCAGGGGAGGTAGACGTCCAGGACGTGGCGGGATCTGTGAGGGTGGTCCAGGACAGCTCGGGGAATATCGCCGTGAAGAACGTCGGCAGAGATTTCATCGTGGAGCGGGACGGTAGCGGCGGTATCCGGTACGAAGCTGTCGGAGGATCCGTGAATATCCCCAAGAAGAAGAGGGAGCGTTAATCCGGACCGGAGCTTTGCCATGACCATGCCCACCCTCCGATACCTTTCCAGAAAAGAGGTGGAGTCTCTCGCCATTCCGATGGTCGAGATCATCGGTGCAGTCGAGGCGGCACTGCGTGAGAAGGGCGAAGGAACGGCGGAGATGCCGCCGAAACCGGGGGTCCATCCCCGCACCGACGCATTCATTCACGCCATGCCGGCTTTCCTGGAAGGAATGGCCGCCGCTGGGCTCAAATGGGTGTCCGGGTTCCCCCAGAACCTGGAGAAGGGCCTACCGTATATCAGCGGCCTCTTCATCTTGAACGATGTTCAGAACGGGTTTCCCCTCTCGGTCATGGACTGCACCTGGATCACCGGCGTCCGAACCGGGGCCGCCTCCGCCGTGGCTGCCAAGCACCTGGCCCGTCCTGAATCCAGCACCATCGGAATCGTTGCCTGCGGGCTCCAGGGGAGGACCAACCTCGAGGCGATGTCGTGCGTATTCCCCTTGGAGAAGGCCTTTGCCTACGACATTGATCCAAGGGTGGCGGCGACGTACGCCGAGGAAATGGGGGAGAAGCCGGGGCTGGAGGTCGTGCCGGTGGACCGCCTCCGTAAGGCTGTGGAAGGACTCGACCTGGTGGTCACCAGCGGCCCAATTTTGAAAGAGCCCACCCCCAGCATTCCTGCCGGGTGGTTGGCGCCAGGGAGCTTCGCCTGCCCATTGGACTTCGACAGCTATTGGACTGGAGAGGCCTTTCGGGAAGTGGACAGGCTGGCCACCGACGATCACGGCCAGTTGGCCTACTACCGGACCGTGGGCTATTTCACCGACACCCCTGAGCCATTCGCCGACCTCGGAGAGATTGTGACGGGCCGGAAGGCCGGCAGGGAAAGCCCAACGGAGCGCTCCATGAGCATCAACCTGGGCCTAGCCATCGAGGACGTGGCGTCCGCCCGAATCATCTATCAAAGGGCTCTGGAGTTGGGGGTGGGCACGGATCTCCCTCTCTGAACACCCTCTTGCGGTTGGAGCGGAGTCGGGATAAAATTAGGCCAGCCTAAAAACTCTTCGACGCTGTCTCCCTCGGGACCGCCACGCCCAGATCTTATGATTGACCCAGTTGTTGCCCTTCTTGTGTTCGGCCTCCTCGTCCTGGTGGGCACTCTCCTGTTTTGGCCGAAGCGGGGACTTGTCCCGTGGGTCCTCCGGCTGGCCGGAATGTCGGAGCGGGTCAGGCTTGAAGACTCTCTTAAACACCTCTACAAGTGCGAATACGCGGGGCGGTCCAGCTCCGTGGACTCTGTCGCCGGAGCTGCGGGGGTGTCCCGGAGCCGGGCTTTCCACCTGCTGAGCCGTCTCGAAGAGTTGGAGTACGCAAGGGCGGTGGCCGAGGGATTTGTCCTCACCGATGCAGGCCGGGAGTATGCAATCCACATTGTCCGGACCCATCGGCTTCTGGAACGTTATCTGGCTGATCGAACCGGGGTTCTCCCGGAGGACTGGCACGGCGAGGCGGAGCGCAGGGAGCACAAGCTCTCCCCCGAGGACAGGGAGGCCCTCGCAGCGAAATTGGGCCATCCCCTTTACGACCCTCACGGGGATCCTATCCCCACCGCCGCCGGAGAGCTGCCGCCCCTGACCGGGGTTCCCCTCACCGCCCTGGAACCCGGGGACGTTGGCTCCATCGTTCATCTGGGTGACGAACCTCGGGAGGTCTTCGAGACCCTCACCGGCGCCGGCCTGACTCCACTCATGCCGGTCCGGGTCTTGGAGGCCGGCTCTGGCGGGGTGCGGTTCGAGGCCTCGGGACGGGCACACACGCTACCTGCCATCATTGCCCGGAATATCACGGTAGAGCTTCTGCCCGAGGCGGAGTTGGACGAGTCGGTGAGTGGGACCCTGGCTGAGGTAGGGCAGGGGGAAACCGTCCGGGTGCTTGGAATCCACTCGGGTCTCCAGGGACCCCAACGCCGAAGGCTTCTCGATCTGGGCCTGGTTCCCGGGACGCTGGTGGAAGCCGAGTTCTCAAGTGCAGGCGGCGACCCGGTGGCCTATCGAATCAGGGGCGCCCTCATCGCTCTCCGGCGGGATCAGTCCCGCTGGATCCAGGTTGACCGGCAGGTGGGTGCGTGACCAACCCCGAGAGTGCTTCGCCATTGACCCACCGGCGAAAACCCAACGCTGAAGAGCTCACCCCCTTGGGCCTCCAGCCGGGTCGGTGGGACCTCCTCGTGGCTCTTGCCGGGAACCCGAATACGGGCAAAAGCACGGTCTTCAACGCTCTGACGGGACTTCGCCAGCACACCGGAAACTGGCCGGGGAAGACCGTGGCACGAGCGGAGGGAGTGTTCGCCCACGAGGGAAAGAGGGTGAAGGTCGTAGACCTGCCCGGCACATACTCCCTTCAGGCGGGGAGTGCGGACGAGGAAGTGGCCAGGGACTTCCTTCTTTTCGGTCGCCCCGACGTAACGGTTGTGGTTGTGGACGCCACCCGCCTGGAGCGGAACCTGAACCTCGTCCTCCAGATTCTGGAGATAACCCCGCGGGTTGTGGTTTGTCTGAACCTCATGGACGAGGCGAAGAGGCATGGAGTCGCCGTGGACCCGAAGGCGCTGGAAGCCCGGCTGGGGGTTCCTGTGGTTCCAGCGATAGCACGAGAGAAGAGGGGGATCCCGGAACTACTGAGAGCTATTCACGGTGTTGCTACCGGAAAGGTGGAAAACCGCCCGTATCGTCTCGAGGAACTCCCGGATGACGTCGAATCGGCCATCGCTCGCCTCACGCCTGCCATCGAAGAAGCAGCGCCGGGGATCCCCAACGCGCGCTGGGTGGCCCTCAGGCTCCTGAACGCTGATGAGAGCGTAGAGGATGCCCTGAGAGATGGAGAGATCGGTCCGGGGACGGGCAGTGAGTCCGTTCTCGCTTTGGCGACCTCCCTCAGGTGGACGTTGAGTCCGGGGTTCTACGATCGATTGACGGAGAAGCTGTTTGGTGTGGCCGAAGAGATCGCTCAGGCCTCTCTGGCGGGGGGTTTCAAGCGAGCTCGTTTCGACTTCGACCGGCGGTTGGATCGTCTCTTGACCAGCCGGGGTTTCGGCTTTCCCCTCATGCTCCTGGCCCTGGCCGCGGTATTCTGGGTGACGATCGAGGGGGCCAATCGTCCCTCGGCCTTCCTGGCTGCCATTCTCATCGACGGTGCTCACCCCCTCCTGAAGGGACTTGGCGAGAGTTTTGGGTTCCCGTGGTGGCTGAGTGGTCTCCTTTTCGACGGGATGTACCTGGCGACTGCCTGGGTGGTGGCCGTCATGCTTCCTCCCATGGCCATATTTTTTC